>MWBF01000003.1 GCA_002068935.1 Chloroflexi bacterium ADurb.Bin325 | reverse complement strand
CCGCAAGGTTGAAAGGGTCTGTAACATGTTGTCCTCCCATGTGGGGTGGTTTAACAGATCGGCTCGAACAGCCGCGCGGCAGAAGATAAAAACCCGGTATGAAGTCGGCAACGATGCGTACAGGTTCGCGGCAATTGAACTACAGGAAGCGTTTCAAAAACGTTTCTGCGCAGGCGGCCAGCTCGCGAAACTCCACCGGTCGCAGGGCGCTTAAACGGCTCCGCACGGCCAGCGCTGGCCGTGCGGAGCTGTCCTGCTCGCGGCCGGACCTGCTTATCCGGCCGTCTTGCTCATGCCGAGCGCCGTCGTCGGGCGAAACCGACGCCCAGGGCCGCCAGCGCCGCGGCCGCGGCGCCCAGCAACAGGCCGTTGCGCATCGCCCCGTCCTGGTTCGCGTCCAGCCCGGCCAGGCCCACGGCAGAGGGCGCCTCGATGGTGGTGGTCTCCTGGTTGCTGGCGCTCTTGCCGCTGCCGTCCGAGATGGTGGCCGTGGTCGTGGCCAGCGGGCCGCTGTTGGCCTTGACGGTGAACCAGGCGCTGCCGTCCTGCATCCCCGGCCGCTGGCTGCCCAGGTTCCAGGTCAGCACGCCGCCCACCGGGGTGATGCCGCCGGAGGCCGCGACGAAGCTGGTGTTGCCGGGCACCGTGGCCGTGAGCTGCGCATCGGGCGCGCCGCCGAAGCCGAGGACGTTCCAGTTGATGCGATAGGTGTAGGTGTTGCCCTGCGGCACCGGATCCATGTCATCCGCGATGGTGACCGCCAGCGCATGGTCGCAGCCCCAGTTGACGCCGACGCCCGTCGCCGGGGTGAAGCGCACCGCGCGGCCCGAGACCAGGTTGGCCGAGTTCTGGTAGGAGTAGAGCTGGCCCACTGTGCCGGTCGCGTTCTCCAGGCCGACGGTGGTGAAGTCCGGCCAGCTCACCGTGTGATACTGATAGGTGATGGTGTCGGTGTCGGTATCCAGGATGATCTGGAAGGTCTCCGGGAAGCCGCTGGCCCAGTGCTCCACCTGGTGCCATTGCGCGACGAGGGTGTTGCCGATGGTCTTGACGTAGACCTTGCCCTGCGTACCGTCCTCGGGGTTCAGGTCGTCGCCGTAGGCCATCGCGTCGTTGTTGGGCCGGCCCTCGAACGGCAGGATCATGTGGGTAACGTCGTAGGTGGTCGTCCCAAAGAAGATGAACCCGTTGGCGTTGACGCGCACGCTGGTGTAGTCGGCGCCGAAGTAGGTGAAGGTCCCCGGCAGGGTGATGTTGGGGGTGTTGCCGTCGTCGGCCAGCGAGTAGGCCGTGCCATCGGTGGCGTCGATCCAGTTGTAGGTGGGGCCGCCCGGCTGGGTGTTGTCCAGGCAGGCGTAGTTGCCGCGCGGCGTCAGTTGAATATCGACGGTCATGTCGCCGCTGACGGTGATGCTCCGGGTGGCGGTGTCATAGCCGGGGTGGGAGACCACCAGGTTCCAGGTCCCGGCCGGGACCGACATGCTGTACGCGCCGGTGGCCGACGCCCACACCGGGGCCAGCAGCGGCTGATCGGCGATCAGCAGCATGGCCGGCACGCCCACGCTGGAGATGGCATCGCTGACCACGCCGCTGACCGTGTGGACAGCGATGGCGGGGATGGCGAAGTTCCGGGTGGTGACGGTGTTCTGCATCACGCCGACCCCGGCCGCGGTGACGCTCTGGCCGAAGATGGTCGCGCTCATATTCCACAACCCCGCGCCGGCCAGCACCTTGTAGAAGCCGTTGGCGTCGGTGGTGGTGGTCAGGGTCTTGCCCAGGCGGGTGTAGCTGACGGTGACGCCGGCCGTGGGCACGCCGCCGACGGTGACCGTGCCCTGGATGACGCCGGCCTGGTAGATCATGTCGGCCGCGGCCTTGACGTCGATGCGGCCCCAGCCGAAGACGTTGTTGGGGATCTGGCTGCCGGGCACGCCGCCGCAGGTCTGGGTGCTGGTCAGCGGCGTGGCCGTCTTGCGCAGCAGCTCCTCGATCTGCTCGATCTGGCCGGCCAGCTTGGGCTCCAGCGAGATCAGCAGCGCCACCGCGCCGGCCACGTGCGGCGAGGCCATGGAGGTGCCGCTGGCCGAAGCATAGGCGTTGGTAGGATAGCTGGAGCGGACACCATTGCCCGGCGCGGACACCTCAGGCCCGGTCGCGCCGGTGAAGGGGTTCGGCCCGCGCGAGGAGAAGCTGGCGATGGCGTCGCTGCTGGTGGTCGCGCCGACGTTGAAGGCCGACGGGTTGTCGCCCGGCGAGCCCAGCCGTCCGCAGCCGGTGGCGCCGGCCGCGCCGTAGTTGCCGGCCGAGAACGAGGGGAAAATGCCGCTGGCGCGCAGCGAAGCGATGACGTCGTCGAAGATCAGGCTGCCGCCCGGGCCGCCCCATGACTGGTTCAGCACGTGGGGGCGCATGGTGGGATCGGGGTTATCCCCGGCCAGGTCGGTGGGCGCCAGCATCCACTGCTGCGCCTCCAACAGCGCCTCGTTGTCGGGGCAGCAGCCGTAGGCCGCGATCCACTTGGCGCCGGGCGCCACGCCGATCTGGTTGGCCCCGCCGTCGTAGCCGATCTCGGTGCCCATCGTGTGCGTGCCGTGGCCGTTGTCGTCGCAGGGGACGTTGGGGTTGGGGCAGGTAGCGTTGGGCGCGGGGTTGTACCAGTTGTAGTTGTGGTCGAACACGCCCCCGCCCAGATTGCCGCGGTACTGATTGACCAGCGCGGGGTGGTTGTACTGCACGCCGGTGTCCACGTTGGCCGCTACTGCGCCCGCGCCGGTGACGCCGTAGGTCGACCAGACCAGGGGCGCGCCGATCTTGGTGATGCCCCATTCGATCGCGTCGGGCGACTGATCGGTCGAGGACATCTCCACCGGTTCGGGCAACTCCAGCTTCATGTGGGGGATGATCTGCTTGACCTGCGGCAGGGCGGCCAGCGCCTCGATGGTGGCCCGGTCGCCGCGCAGCGAGACCAGGTTGACGATCCAGAAGGATTTGATCTCGATCGCCTGGCTGCGGTTATTGAACTGCTGCAACGTGGCCATCACGGCTGGCTGGGTGCGCTCGGCCACATCGGTGAGCGCGTTGTACACCGCCCAGCCGCGTGCATCCCAATCCTCGATGGCGCTGGCCGCGCTCAGGTCGGCCTGCTCGGTCAACACGGCGAAGACCGCAACCTTTTCGTTGGGCGCGGTCTCCAGCGCGGCCACGACCGTCCGGTCGATCTTCTCCGCGTGGGCGATGGCCGGCCTTGAGATGTCGCTGGGGACGACAGGCGCTCCCGTCAGACCGAAGACAAAGGCTGCGACGACGATCAGGCTAAGCGCGCGCAGCCAGGAGTGAGGGACAGTGCGGTGAAACATGATATGGCTCCTCGTGATTCGATGCGATCCTGGACGCCAGGATGTTATCATCTTCCGGAGCCTCTGTCAAACACTTTTAGAAGAAGAGTTGTCCCGCCCTGACGGTGTCGGGGCAACACTTAGCCCGGCCCCACGACGCTTAAATGGCTCCGCACGGCCAACATCGGCCGTGCGGAGCTGTCCTGCCCTCGGCCGGACGCCCTTGTCCGGCCGTCTGGTTCAGCAGTCTGTCCGAAAAGCGCTGGAGCCGGTCTCTGATTCTCCTGGCACGGTCGGAGACCGGCCAGAGCGAATCTCGGACAGGTTCTCATGCCGGGCGGCGTCGCCCGGCGCGGCCCCCTAGTGCTCGACGAGCGGCAGCTCGATGCGCTCCGAGCCGAACTTGAGCTGCACCGCGATGCGCCACGGCTGGTGGCCCGGGGCGGTCAACAGGATCGTTCCCGCGGCGTCGCCGGGGACATCGCAGGTTGCCGTCACCTTCAGGCTGCCGTCGGGGTTCGGCGCGGCATGCAGCCAGGCCGCATCGGTCGTCGCCGCATAGGTCGCGCTGAGCCCCCGCAACGACACGTTCCCGGCCGGGGGCGGCGGCAGCATGCCGCAGCCAACCAGGGTGAGCGCATCGGGCGCCTGCGCCAGCGCCGGCAGCGGCGTGCTGTTCCGGTCGAGCGGGTTGCTCCCCGCCTGGTCCTCGACGCCGTCTGCATAGCCGTCGCCGTCTGTGTCCGCATTGCACGGATCCGTGCCGATCTGGAACTCGTACAGGGCCGGCAGGCCGTCGTGGTCCTGATCCGCCTGCGCATCGGCCGCGTCGTTCTGGTTCAGACAGGCATGGCCGGCCTCGTAGGGGCCGATCATGCCCGCCGAAGAGATGGCCTGAAGCGTCAGCACGTGCACGCCGGGCTGGAGCGTCACCGTCAACTGTCCTCCGATCCCCAGCGGCCCCTGGCGATCGGAGGCCCAGCGCAGCCCTGCGCCGTCCAACACGCCGTCGTTCATGTCGAAGCCGCCCCCGCGCAGCTCGACCGGCTGGCCGGCGACCAGGGTCGTGACGACCGGCGCGACCGGGTTCGGGATGTGCTCGGCGCCGCCGGGGTTCACGCCCTGGCGGCCCGTGGCCGGCGCGGAGATCCACGCCGCGGGCGGCTTGCGCGGGATGCTGAAGCGCGCCGAGGTCGCTTCCGCGGTGTGGAAGCCATCGCTGGCCACCACGATCAGCCGGCCCTGGGTCGTGCCCTGCGCCAGCGCCGTGGGCCAGGTGTAGGAGGCGGTGGTCAACGCGGTGGCGATGGGCAGCCGCGTGACGCCGTCATCCGGCGAGAAGTAGAGCGTATAGGTCAGCGCCGCGTGGTTCGGGTGGCTGCCGCTCCATGCCGCCTGGACCTCGTCGGCGGTTGCGGTGAGCGTCTGGAACGTCACCTGCGGCCCGCTCGCGGGCGGCGTCAGCTCGGCCAGCACGGTCGCGCCGTGGACGACGCGCACCTTGCCCGCGCCGTCCGGGTAGGGCACGATGAAGTTGAAGGGGATCTCGTCGGCGGAATCGCCGTGGGTCGTCTCGAAGGTGAGGTCGAACGGGCTGCGGACCAGCTCATGGTTGCCGCCGTCCAGCACGACCACCGCGTATGCGCCCGTGGCCTGCGCCGGCGTCAGCGGCGCGGGCTGGGCGACCACCATCGAGAACACGGTCGTCCAATGATCCTGCCGGTCTATGCTGCCGGAGAGGAGGAACCGCTGGTCGCCCGCGTCAGGCATCTGGTCGACGACTGCCGCGTCCGTGGTCGCCGCTTCCGCGGCCGCAGGCGCGGCGCAGCCGCCCGCGCAGGGATCGCTGCCCAGGAGGATGCCGCGCAGCCGGTTCCACTCGAAGCCCTCCAGCATGGACTGGTCGTCGGGCCGATAGATGAGGCCGTTCATCACCGACTCGACCGCCTTCTCATCGGTGCGGGTGCGGAAGTTGACCAGCGACTGGCTGCCCCACATCGGGATATCGCCGGTGGAACTGTGGGCGGCGTTGTTGTGCGCGGTGTCGGCGTGGGGCCCCTTGTATACCAGCCCCAGACAGTGGTTGATCTCCTGGATCATGACGTAACCATCCAGATCGTCCAGGCTGATCCCCTGGCCGCCGACGTATTGGTTGCCCCAGCATGACTGGCCGCCGCCGGTGTGATCGAACGGCACGACGACCTCGCCTCGATCCAACGTATCCACGTGTTTGCCCTGGGGGACGTTGGCGACCCACGCCTGCGTGTTGAACAGGATGAGCTGCGCGTTCCCCGCGGCGCGCTGATGGGCGTCGCACTGGTTGTCCGTGGTCTGCTCGGATGGACTGCAATAGTAGGGGCTGGGCGACAGATAGTAGCGCAGGCCGGCCTTGTGCGGGTTCAGCCCGTCGCTGCGGATCGCCTCGATGCCCGCGCGCAGCGGCTGCTCGCGCTGGAAGGTTTGCAGGGTGATGCCGAGCAGGTGCCCGATCTCGGCCCAGCTCAAGAAGCTGTGCGCCTCCGGGACCACCGAGTGGTTCACGTACGCCGGGAAGAGGAACAGGCCGAAGTAGTTCGTGGTCGGCAGGAACTCGCGATAGCCGCCCAGCCAGCTCTTCCAGCTCCAGTTATCGACGGTGTTGAGGATGGCCCGGAACTTGTACCAGCCGGCGCTGTCCAGGGTCTGGCCGGGGATCCAACACTCGAAACGGCCAAACTCGGTGGGGTGTTTGTCTGTAGTATAGACCCAGGGATGGCTGAACGTTGCCGGCACGGTGCCCACCAGCACATCTTTGGCGCCGTCCCAGCGGTAGATCTCGCAGGCCGCGCTGTTCACCTTGAGATCGTGCATTGTCGTATGCGCCCAGAAGCGCGCCAGGGTGTCCTTGCCGGCGATCTTATCGTAGGTCACGCCGCCGGAGATGTCATCGTCCAGCCCCTGGGTGATGCGGTAACGGCCGAAGACCACCGCGTTGCCCAACGCGATATTGCTGGGCGGGGTCGGATAGGGGCTGAAGATGAAGGGCGGCACGGTTACGATCGGGATCAGGGTCGGCGCGGGCGTCGGGGCCGCGTGGGTGGCGGTGGGCGTCGCGGTGCGGGTCGCGGTCGGCGTCGCGGTGCGCGTCGCGGTGGCCGTCGGCGTGCGCGTGGCGGTCGGCGTCGCGGTGCGTGTGGGGGTAAAGGTGGCGGTAGCGCCGCCCTCGTACACGATGGTCAGCGTGGGGCCGGTCCCGCCGGTCGTCTCGCGCGAGCTGAAGACGCGCTCCGAGGGCGGCACGCCGGCCGGGTTCATGCCGACCAACACGAAGCCGAAGTTCGCCACCCGGTGGTCCTGCCAGTCCTGCACGGTCTGCTTCACATTCCACTGCTTCCAGCCGGTGCTGTAGCTCAGCGTGATCGCCGGATCGCCCAGGTTGGAGTTCGACGGCCTGTTGGCCCAGGTGACGGCGGCCTCCTGCCAGCTATGGCCAGCCGCATCGGGCCGCACCTGATAGGCGTCGGAGCCGGATGCGGCTATCTGGTAGAGCTGCAACGTGGCGTCGACGATCGTCGCGCCGGCTGGCAGCCCGGAGAGGTCGAACTGCACGAGCGTCTGGCGTTCGCCCAGGCCCCCGGTGGCCGGTTGGACGGCCATCCCGACGTGCAGGCTCGCATCGCCGCCGAAGTTGCTGGTCGGCTGGGTGGCGTCCACCCAGCTATCCTGCACGAGCGGCGCGTGATAGGTCGTCGTCGGAGCGCCGGCCGGCGCGCCATCCTGCGCGGCCGAGGGGATCGAAAACAGCAGGCTCCCGCCAAGGCCGATCCCTAGCAGGATGAACATCACCAGGATGTTGTACCGCGATTTCATAGTTGCTCCTCATTATCACCTTGCCTTGCCCTTGACATGTGGTCGGCTGCACGGGCAGCCGGATGTCGAGTTCCGCGCCGCGCGTAAGCGGAGGCCCGGCTCTACGGTGCAGGTTTATCACGGTCGGCGTCTCGAAATCGTCTCAGCCGCGGCCGGGGCCTGCATCGCCGCGAAACGCCTCGGAAACGGAAATGTAAATCACAGACAAACCGGGGCCGGACGCCGACAATCGAGGGCAGTTCGCGCATTCAGCAGTAATGAGGATTGCGCATGGCATCACGTCTACAAATCCAGCTTCTCGGCGAGTTCTGCCTGACCTATAACGGCGCCCCTGTGACGACCCTGTGTTCGCCGCGGCTGCGCGCTCTGCTCGCCTATCTGATCGTCCACCGGGGCGCGCCGCAGCCGCGCCAGCGCCTCGCCTTCATGCTCTGGCCCGATTCATCCGAGGAACAGGCCCGCACCAACCTCCGCAACCTGATCCATCTGCTGCGCCAGGCCCTGTCCGACGCCGACTACGGCCTGCGCGGCGAAGGCCAGGTGATCTTCTGGGAGCCGGATCAGCCTTACACGCTGGACATCGTCGAGTTCGAAAACGCCATCGCGGCCGGGCAGATGGCGCTCGCCGTCGAGCTGTACGCGGGGGATCTGCTGCCGGAATGCTATCTGGACTGGGTCGCGCCGGAGCGCGAACGGCTGCGCCAGATGTATCTCGCCGCGCTGGAGCGCCTGGCCCAGGACGCGGAGGAGGCGCACAACTACGAGAGCGCGCTCGGCTATGCGCTGCGGCTGCTCCGCGAGGACCCGCTCTGCGAGGCGCACTGCTACAGGCTGATGCGCCTGCACACCCTGACCGGTAACCGCGCGGCTGCGCTGCGCGCCTATCACGCCTTTGCGACCGCGCTGAGCCGCGAGCTGGGGATCGAGCCGTCGCCCGCGACGCAGCGGATGTACGCCCAACTGCTGCACAACCCCGCAGCCCCCGGCCCGGACGCAGTCGCGACGCCCACAGCGCCGCAGCTCGTGGGCCGGCAGGCGGAGTGGGCGCAGCTCGTCAGCGCCTGGGAGCGCACGGCCGACGGGCAATCGCAGCTCGTCCTGCTGTCGGGCGACATCGGCCTGGGCAAGAGCCGCCTGGCCGAGGAGATGTCGGCCTGGGTCGGCCGGCAGGGCTACCCGACGGCCATCGCCCGCTGCTACCGCGCGGAGGGCAACCTGCCGTATGGCCCGGCCATCGCCTGGCTGCGCAGCCGCCCCCCGGCCAACCTGCCGCCGCCCTGGCGCAACGAGCTGGCCCGCATCCTGCCCGACGTCAACGAGGGCCGCGGCCCCGCCGCGGGCGGGGAGCGCCACGGCCTGTTCGAGGCGCTGGCGCACGCCATCCTGGCCTGGGGCGAGGTCGGCCCCGCGGAGCTGCGCCGCGGCGCGGCGGCGGAGACGCTGCCCATCCTGCTGGTCCTCGACGATATCCAGTGGTGCGACCCGGACACGCTCAACTGGCTGCACTTCCTGCTGCGCGAGGACGGCGGCGGCAAGCTGCTCATCATCGCCGCTATCTTCGACGAGGAGACGCTGGCTGAGCAGCCCCTCGCGCTGCTGCTCGCGAGCCTGCGCCGGCGGGGCCTGGTGACGGAGATCGAGCTGGGGCCGCTGGATCGCGCCAGCACGCTGGCGCTGGCCGAGCAGATCGCCGGCCGGTCGTTCGACCCCGCGCTCGCCGAGCCGCTGCAACGCGGGTCGGAGGGCAACCCGCTCTTCGTGGTGGAGATGGTGCGGGCCGGGCTGTCCGGGCCGCCCGACGCGCAGCGCCAGGGGGCCATGTTGGCGGCCGCGGCCCTGCCGTTCCCGCCCAAGCTGCGGCATGTCCTGGCCGCGCGGCTGGCCCAGCTTTCGCCGCCGGCCCTGGCGGTCGCGCAACTGACGGCTGTCCACGGCCGCCAGTGCCGTTACGACATCCTGGCTGGCGCATACGACGGGAGCGAGACCGAGCTGGTCCAGGCCCTCGACGAGCTATGGCAACATCGCATCCTGCGCGAGGTCGGGGATGAGAGCTACGACTTCACGCACGAGAAGCTGCGCGAGGTGTGCTACGACGACATGAGCGCCGCGCGGCGTCGGCTGGCCGGGCATCGGCTGGCCGAGGCCGCGGGCCGGGCCGCCGGCGCGCGATGAGCGGCAGACCGACGCGTGCCTGGCCGCGCTTGAGCGATGTCGCCCCAAAAGACGCGGAGCATCCTGAGCGGAGGCCGCACGCAGTGCGGACGCAGTCGAAGGGGCGGCCATTTTCGGAGGGGCGCGACTACGAGCCTATCCGAAAACCCGCTGGGACCGGTCTCCGACCGTGTCCCTGGCTCGGTCAGAGACCGGCCAGAGCAATCTTCGGATAGATTTTACGGTCGGAGGACGCTTCGATCTATGATGAGATGTAACAGGGTGAGATCATGACAGAACAACAGGAATGGGCTCCCGGCTGGCCCGGCATCGCGCCGCGGTGGACCTCCAGCGCCAAGAGCGGCGTCGGCGCCGCGCTCAACCCGCTCAGCCGCGTCTGGTTCTCGCTGAGCCACGGCATCCTCAACGAGATCTACTACCCGCGGGTGGATCAGGCCTGCACGCGCGACCTGGGCCTCATCGTCACCGACGGCCGCGACTTCTTCTCCGAGGAGAAGCGCCAGGCCACGCACCAGATCGCCTGGACGGCCGAGGGCGTGCCGGCCTACCGCCTGCTGAACACCTGCACGCAGGGCCGCTACCGGATCGAGAAGGAGGTGATCGCCGACCCCCGGCGCGATGCGCTGCTCCAGCGCACGCGGTTCGTGCCGCTGCAGGGCGCGCTGGCGGACTACCGCCTCTATGCCCTGCTTGCGCCGCATCTGGGCAACCGCGGCATGGGCAACACGGCCTGGCTCGACGACTACAAGGGCCTGCCCATCCTCTGCGCGGCGCGCAACGACACCGTGCTGGCCCTCGCCTGCTCGGCCCCGTGGCTCGCGCGCTCCGCGGGGTTCGTGGGCTTCTCCGACGGCTGGCAGGATCTTGTGCGCCACAGACAGATGGCCTGGCGCTACACGCGCGCGGAGAACGGCAACGTGGCGCTCACCGGCGAGGTGGATCTGAACGCCGCGGACGGCGTGTTCACGCTGGCCCTCGGCTTCGGCAGGACCGTCCACGAGGCGGGCCAGCGCGCCCTGAGCAGCCTGCTCGACGGCTTCGATGTCGCGCTGGAGGAGTATGTGCGCGGCTGGCAGGACTGGCAGCAGGCCCTGGCCGACCTGGCGCCCGTGTGCGTCGGGCCCACGCCGGAGGATCTCTACCGCGTGAGCACGGCCGTGCTGCGCGTCCACGGGGCCAAGCGCTTCCCCGGCGGGCTGATCGCCAGCCTGTCCATCCCCTGGGGCGCTGACAAGGGGGACGACGACCTGGGCGGCTATCACCTCGTCTGGCCGCGCGATCTGGCGGAGGTCGCCGGCGGCCTGCTGGCCGCGGGCGCGCTGGAGGACGCGCTCCGTGTGCTGGAATATCTCCAGGCGACCCAGGAGGCGGACGGTCACTGGCCGCAGAACATGTGGTTGGACGGCCAGCCCTACTGGCATGGCATCCAGATGGACGAGACCGCCTTCCCGATCCTGCTGGTCGGGCTGGCCTGTCAGGCGGGCGCGGTCGAGGTGCAGCCGGCCAACCGCTTCTGGCCGATGGTGCGCAATGCGGCGGGCTATCTGGTGCGCAACGGCCCCGTGACGCCCCAGGATCGCTGGGAGGAGGATCCGGGCTACTCGCCGTTCACCCTGGCCGCGGAGGTGGCCGCGCTGCTCGTCGCGGCGGATCTGGCCGACATAAACGGCGAGCCGGAGGTCGGCGTCTATCTGCGCGAGACCGCGGACACCTGGAACGACAGCATCGAACGCTGGACCTATGTCGAGGACACGGCCCTGGCCCGTGAGGTCGGGGTGGACGGCTACTACATCCGCACCGCGCCGCCCGAGGTGGCCGATGCGGCCTCGCCGGTCCACGGCTTCGTGCCGATCAAGAACCGGCCGCCCGGCGAGAGCAGCCAGCCGGCCGCGCAGATCATCAGCCCGGATGCGCTGGCGCTGGTGCGCTTCGGCCTGCGCGCCGCTGATGACCCGCGGATCGTCTGCACCGTGAAGATCATCGACGCGCTGCTCAGGGTCGAGACCCCGGTCGGCCCGGCCTGGCACCGCTACAACGGCGACGGCTACGGCGAGCACGAGGACGGCCGGGCGTTCGACGGCACGGGCGTCGGCCGCGCCTGGCCTCTGCTCACCGGCGAGCGCGGCCACTACGAGCTGGCCGCGGGCCGGCCCGACGAGGCGACGCGGCTGCTGGCCACGCTGGAAGGGTTCGCCAACGAGGGCGGCCTGCTGCCCGAACAGGTGTGGGATGCGCCCGATCTGCCGAAGGCGGGGCTGTTCTTCGGCCAGGCGACCGGCTCGGCCATGCCGCTTGCCTGGGCGCACGCCGAATATATCAAGCTGCGGCGCTCCCTGTGCGACGGTCAGGTGTTCGATACCCCGCAGCAGACCGTCCAGCGCTATCTGGTCGACAAGGTCACGGCGGCCCACGCCACCTGGCACTTCAACCAGAAGTGCCGCACGATCCCGCCCGACAAGACGCTGCGCATCGAGCTGTTGGAGCCGGCGCTGATCCACTGGTCCGCCGACGAATGGCAGACGGTCCACGACCTGGAGACGCGCGACACCGGCCTGGGCGTCCACGTGGCCGACATACCCGCGACGCAGTTTGCGCCGGGCGCGGCGGTGCGCTTCACCATGCGTTGGGCCCAGGAGAACCGCTGGGAGAATCGGGATTTCGTCGTGCGGGTGAGCGCGGATGCGTGAGCGCGCGACAGCACGCGATATCAAAGGAACGAGACGAGATGAACGACGGAAAGTATGATATCGGCATGGTTGGCCTGGGCGTCATGGGCCAGAACCTGACGCTCAACATGGCGGATCACGGCTTCTCGGTGGCCGGGTTCGACCGGGACGCGGCCAAGGGGGAGGCGCTGCGCGCCGCGGCCGGCGGCCGGCCCGTGGCCGCGGCCGCGACGCTGGCTGAGTTCGTCGGGCTGCTGCGCGCGCCGCGCGCGATCATGATGCTGGTGCCGGCCGGCCCGCCGGTGGACAGCGTGATCCGCGACCTGCTGCCGCACCTGGCGGCCGGCGACCTGATCATCGACGGCGGCAATTCGTATTATGTGGACACCGATGCGCGCGGCAAGGCGCTGGCCGCCCGGGGGATCGCCTATCTCGGCGTGGGGGTGTCGGGCGGCGAGCACGGCGCGCGGCACGGGCCGAGCCTGATGCCCGGCGGGCCGCGCGAGGCCTACGAGCGGGTGCGCCCCGTGCTGGAGGCGGTGGCCGCGCACGTCGGCGCTGAGCCGTGCGTCACCTATCTGGGCCCCGGCTCGGCCGGCCACTACGTCAAGATGGTGCACAACGGCATCGAGTACGCGTTGATGCAGCTCATCGCGGAGAGCTATGACCTGCTGAAGCGCGGCCTGGGGCTGAGCGACGCGGAGCTGGCCGCGGTCTTCGCCGGCTGGAACGCCGGGGAGCTGAACGGCTATCTGATGGAGATCACTGCGCAGATCTTCGGCCGGATCGACGAGCGCACCGGCAAACCCCTGATCGACGAGATTCTGGACGAGGCGGGCCAGAAGGGCACCGGCATGTGGACATCGCAGGACGCCATGAACCTCCAGACGCCGATCCCCACGATCGACGCGGCGGTGGCGCTGCGCGACCTGTCGGGGTTCAAAACCGAGCGGGAGGCGGCCAGCCGCGTGCTGGCCGGGCCGCCCCAACGTTTCAGCGGCGACCGGGACGCCTTCCTGGCCAGCCTGGGCCACGCGCTCCACGCGGCCATGATCGTGGCCTACGGCCAGGGGCTGGCCCTGCTGCACACGGCCTCGCAGGCCAGGGGCTACGGCCTGCATCTGGCCGACGTGGCCCGCATCTGGCGCGGGGGCTGCATCATCCGCGCCGCGCTGCTGGAGCCGATCCGGGCCGCCTACGACCGCCAGCCCGACCTGCCCAACCTGCTGCTGGATGCGGAGCTCGGCGCGGCCGTCGCCGGACGCCAGGCCGACCTGCGCGGCGTGGTCGCGGCCGGGGCCAGCCTGGGCATCCCGGTGTTGGGGTTCATGTCCGCGCTGGCCTACTTCGACGGCTATCGCAGCGCCTGGCTGCCGGCCAACCTGATCCAGGCGCAGCGCGACTACTTCGGCGCGCACACCTACGAGCGCATCGACGCCCAGGGGGTCTTCCACACGCAGTGGGAGCAGGAGTGACAGGAGCGCAGCCATGGAAAACCACACCCGCCCCTCCGCGACCGTCCTCGTCATCTTCGGCGCGGCCGGCGACCTGACCTGGCGCAAGCTGGGGCCGGCGCTCTACAATCTGTTCGAGGACGGCTGGCTGCCGGAGCAGATCGCTATCCTCGGCGTGGACGGCCGGGCGTCGAGCGACGAGGCGTTCCGCGACCGGCTGCGCGACGGCATCGACCACTTCTCGCGCCGCGGCAAGGCCGACGCTGCGCGCTGGGCCGCGATGGCCGGCGCATGCACCTTCCTCACCGGCGACTTCGGCGACCCGCAGCTCTACGCCAGCATCGCGCAGGCGCTGGCCGCGCGGGAGAAGGCCTGGGGCGGGCCGGCGAACCGGGTCTTCTATCTGGCGACGCCGCCCGGCGTGGTCTCGCTGGTCGCCGACGGCCTGGGCCGGGCCGGGCTGGCCCGCACGGCCGCGCGCACGCGCGTCGTCGTCGAGAAGCCCTTCGGCCACGACCTGGACTCGGCGCGCGCGCTGAACCGCACCCTGCTCGCCGCCTTCGATGAGGAGCAGATCTACCGCATCGACCACTACCTGGGCAAGGAGACCGTGCAGAACATCCTCGCCTTCCGCTTCGCCAACGCGCTCTTCGAGCCGCTGTGGGATCGGCGCTACATCGACCATGTGCAGATCACCGTGGCGGAGCAGGTGGGGGTCGAGCACCGCGGCGGCTACTACGACCATGCCGGCGCGCTGCGCGACATGATCCAGAACCACCTGCTGCAACTGCTGTGCCTGATCGCGATGGAGCCGATGGTCTCGTTCCAGGCCGACGAGATCCGCAACAAGAAGGTCGATGTCCTGGCCGCGATCCGCCCGATCGCCGAGGAGCGCGTGCAAGACTATGCGGTGCGCGGCCAGTACGGCGCGGGCTGGCTGGAGGGGGAGCGCGTCGTGGCCTACCGCGCGGAGCCGGACGTCAACCCGGCCTCCAACGCGGAGACGCTGGCCGCGCTCAAGCTCTTCGTGGACAACTGGCGCTGGCAGGATGTGCCCTTCTATCTGCGCACCGGCAAGCGGATGGCCGAGCGGGCCTCGGAGATCACGATCCAGTTCCGCCCGGTGCCGCATCAGTCCTTCCCGCCGACCGCGGCGCTCGACTGGCACCCGAACCGGCTGGTGATACGCGTCCAGCCGCAGGAGGAGATCGTGCTCCGTTTCCAGGCCAAACAGCCGGGGCCGGTCATGCGGCTGATCCCGACCGACATGAACTTCTCCTATCAGAGCGCCTTCCAGGAGGCCCCGCGCGACGCCTACGAGACCCTGCTGCTGGACGTCATGGTGGGGGATGCGACGCTCTTCATGCGCGCCGACCAGGTCGAGGCGGCCTGGTCGGTCATCGATCCGATCCTGACCGTCTGGGGCGCTGTGACCCCGACGGACTTCCCCAATTATCCCGCGGGCAGTTGGGGGCCGGAGGCGGCCGAGGCGCTGATCGCGCGCGACGGCCGCAGTTGGGCCGCGGCCGCGCGGCCGACCTCGCCCCCCAGCCCCCTCTCTTGAAGATGAGCCTTCAGGAGAGGGAGCTGGGGCCGGTCTCTGACCGTGCCCCTGGCTCGGTCGGAGACCGGCCAGAGCAACTCGGCGGCGCGGCCGACCTCTTGAACACAAGGAGACCCTACATGTTGAATTTTCAGGCGTTTCGCGATAAGCAGATCACCCTCGCGGAACTGGTCGCCGACCTGACGCGCGACGATCTGGCCGCGCTGACCAACGAGAGCGTCGATGCAGCCCTGGCGGCGATCGCCGGGTGCATCGATGCGGATGTCACCTTCGTGCCGGTGGACCCCCAGCGTAACGACCCCTATGCCGCGACGCCGGAGGAGGTCGATATCGCCTGGACATTGGGCCACGTGGTCGTCCATGCCACAGCCTCGTCCGAGGAGTCGGCCGCGCTGGCCGCGGAGCTGGCGCGCGGGGTGGCCTTTCACGGCCGGTCGCGCTACGAGACGCCCTGGACGGAGATGCACACCCTGGCCGACTGCCGCCAGCGGCTGGAGGAGAGCCGGCGGATGCGGCTGGCGAGCCTGGACATGTGGCCCGATGCGCCGCATCTGGACAACGAGTGCCAGGCGTGGCCCAATGGCCCGCAGGTGAACGCGGTCGGCCGTTTCCTCCTCGGCCTGATGCACGAAGACGAGCACCTGGGGCAGATGCGCGAGATCGTGCGCCAGGCCCGCATTGCGCGCGGCGCGCCGGCAACGGAGTGAAGCGGCTCGGCTGGCTGCTGTGCTGAGCGGCCGCCTCTCAGGAATCTCAACGCACGCAGACGAAAATAACGGAACGCTGCACGGTGCACAGGTTTCGGCCTGTGCACCGTTTTTTGTCTCCACCTTCCCCCTCGCGGACGTTGCCGCGCCGGAATAGTGAAGCATTTCTCACATTGTGCTTATTTTGACAAAGCAGCCGGGCTGTGCTACTGTACCGCTTGTGTGTAAATTCACAAACAGGTTGGCGCTTTTGCAACTGTGGGTGACAGCGGGATCGGCGGCTCGGCCGGCGTGCTTTGTGTGGAAGCCTGATATGCGAAGCGCCACGGGCACGCGGGTGGGCCGTAAACATACCGATACACAGGAGGTGATCTGACGGTCAAACACCGAAGACGCATCGTCGCACACCATTGTATGACAAAAGATCACACAAGGAGGATCTATTCAATGCGTTCCGATAACAACGGACCGAAAAAGATCAGCCGGCGAGACTTTTTCCGGGGGGCCGGGCTCAGCGCGGCCGCCATGGCCGGCGCCAGCTTCGCCAACGCCGCCCCGGCCTTCGCCCAGCAAGGCAACGCGAACACCGACATCCCCTCGAAGTGGGATCTCGAGGCCGATGTTGTCGTCATCGGTTCCGGCGCCGTGGGGCTGCCGGCCGCCATCCGCGCCGTCGACGCCAAGGCCTCGGTCATCGTCGTCGAGTGCAACTATGACATCGGCGGGCATGCTATCATCAGCGGCGGCAACGTTCCGCTCGGCGGCGGCACCAGCTTCCAGAAGAAATATGATATCGAGGACAGCCCGGATATCTACTTCCGCGACCTGACGGACTGGTCCGTCGTGGAAACGGGCGGCTCGCCCGACTATCGCTACAACGACCGCGGCATCCAGCGCGCCCTGGCCGACAACAGCGCGCCGTGCTTCGAGTTTCTGCTCGAGAACGGCGTCCCCTTCGTGGACAAGGCCCCGGACAACAGCGGCGCCCACGGGACGGGGATCTCCGCCAAGCGTGAACATCATACGATCTGGGACAAGGGCCAGAGCCTCGAATCGCCGGCCGGCGCGGGCGGCACCAGCCTGATGCGCGCCCTGGAGGCCAGCGCGCGCAAGAAGGGCGTCAAGTTCCTGCTGAATTACCACATGGACGTCATCTACCGCGAGACGCCCAATTCGGGCCGGGTGCTCGGCATCCAGGCCAGCTACAGCCCCACGATCCTGCCCGGCGAGACCACGCCCCTGAAGAGCTTCGCCTCCGAGGGCAATATCGACATGACGGCCGAGACCGTGACGATACGCGCCAAGAAGGCCGTGATCATCGGCACCGGCGGCAGCACCGGCAACGTCAACTTCCGCCGCATATTCGACCCGCGCGCCACGGAAGAGCTCATCCTGGCCGGCGAGCCCTACTCGCCGCAGGATGCCAGCGGCGAGCTGGCGGCCATGGCGATCGGCGCGTCCCTCTGGGGCACGGCCAACCATACCGGCGACCGCAACGGCTATATCCGCCGCCGGCCGATCGTCGGCACCAAATACGTCTATGTGGCCTGGACGCCCAAGAGCCCCATCTTCCCGCTGTGCAAGGCCACCGGCTTGCGCGTGACCGACTGGCAGAACGGAATCATCGTGAACCAGGCCGGCAAGCGCTTCTACAACGAATTCGAGGAAGGGTATCCCGGCGGGACCCGCGAGGGCTCCCTCGATCCGTACAAGCCTGGCGACTGGCGCAACCTGACCCGGATCAAGTACAACCCGCGCGCCTACGTCGACGCCGCCCTGGCCATCAACGAGCTGTCTGAGCCGCCCGACTACGCGGCCGGCCCGCAGTGGGCGATCTTCGACTCTGAGGCCGTCGCTCGCCAGAAGTGGGATCTCGATGACCCGGCCACGGATCCGGAGTACTTCTTCAGCGCCGACACGCTGGCCGAGCTCGCCGAAAAGCTGGTCAAGAACCCGTATCAGAAGAAGGCGATGCCGGCCAAGAACCTCGAAGAGACCGTCGCCCGCTACAACATGATGGTCGATCTGGGCGTTGACCCGGACTTCGACAAGCCTGCGCCCAAGTACAAGATCGAGAAACCGCCCTTCTATGCCGCCTGGGCAACGCCGGCCATCCACGACACCTATGCTGGCCTGCGCATCAACATGCAGTGCCAGGTCCAGGATATGAACGGCGAGGTCATCCCGGGCCTCTACTGCGGCGGCGAATCGGCCGGCGGATCGAGCCAGCACGGCCTGGCCCGCTGCCTCACTCAGGGCTACATCGCGGGGGCCGAAGCGGCCGCCGAAAAGGTGTAGCAGCGCCGCGGGTCGCGGCGCGCCGCGCGCTGGCGTGAACTTCCACCTGCCAGCAGCAGTTCAGGGTATGTGAACAGATGGTACGAAGATGCCCGGTTCCTTATGCATCTTCGTACCATCGAAGAACCGCAGCCTCGCCAGCGCATCCTGCACCGCCTCCCCGCCGTCTCGTCGAGTTGGAGGATATCAAATGCTCGGAAATCAAATGAAACGACTCGCTGTGATCGTATGCACGCTGCTGGCGATTACGGCGCTCCTGGTAGGCTGCGCGCCGGCGACCGCGCTGCCCGCGGCAACGCCGGTCCCGCCTACGGACACGCCAGTCCCGGCTACGGACACGCCCGTGCCCGCCACGGACACGCCGGTCCCGGCCACGGATACACCGGAGGCCAGCCCCACCGCGGCGGCGGTCTCGGGCGATAAGCCGGCGCCGTCCGATATCCCTCACGCGCTGGCTGGGTTCGAGAAGTGCCAGACCTGCCACGACGTGGACAAGGGGGTGAAGCCCGTGCCCCAAAGCCACGAGGGCCTGGACGAAACCCTCTGCCTCTACTGTCATCAACCCTCGCAGGGGGAGGCCCCTACCCTGCCGCCGCTGTCGACGCAGGTATCGACCGAGTTCTGCCTGGTATGTCATGGGCCGTACGAGGCGCTCAGGGCCCGCACCGCGGGCGCTCTCGAGATCGACGGGGTGAAGGGCAATCCTCACGAGTATGTGCCACATGACTCGACGTCGATCACGGCATGCGATGCCTGCCATGAGCCACATCCGCTGCCGCCCACCGGCTCGATCGAACTGCCGTCCATCAAAGAGCTAAGCTGCTTTGCCTCGTGTCACCACGAGCAGAACTTCGTCCTCTGCAACACGTGCCACGAAGAGTGACCTCGCGCTCTCCGGCCCATCCGGGCAGACGTCCCTGATCGATCTGCCCGGATAGGCCGCGATCCCAATCACAGTTCACGCCCCGCACCTTCCCCCTCGCGGACGCATCGGCGCTCCAGGTCGAATGGCTTTCTGGCGTCAACCGCCCGCCATGATGTACAATAAGGCGCGGAGGGATGAGATGGAACAGATCATCGTGGCGTCATTCGATAAGAAGAGCGCGGCGCAGGATGCCGTGCTGGAGCTGGTGGGCGACGGGTTCGAGCGGAACAACATCCGCATCGCGGCGGACGACCGCGGCGCCGGCCGCGCGCAGCCCGCTGAGCCAGCGGGCGAGGCCGCGAACGCCGAAAACGCAAACGGCGCGGCGGTCGGCGTCGGCGCGGTGCTGGGCGGCGTGGCCGGCCTGCTGGTGAGCGTCGGGGCGCTCCTTGCGGCCAGCCCGCTGGCGACGACCCTCGCGGGCGCAGGTGTGGGCGCGGCGGTCGGCGGCGTCATCTCCGCGCTGGTGGACGCGGGCGGCGCGGCAGGGGAGGCGCGGCGCGCCAGGGCCGCGCGCGTCGATCCCGCGCGCGTCACCGTGTATGCGGCAGAGGAGATGGTCAGCCGGGCGACGGACATCCTGCACCGCTATGGCGCGACGGAGATCGTCCAGCGGGCCGCGGCCGGCCTTGCGCAGGGCCAGGTCAGCAGCCCGGCCGCCGCGGCCGTGGCCGCGCCCGCGGGCGTCATGGTCCCCAGCGCCGCGGGTCGCACCCAGTTCGGCCCTATCGTCAGCGGCGTCCGGGGCCGGACCAGCTACGGCACCGGCACCGGCGGCATGTCGGCGAGCGGCTCCGGCGCGGGGCACTACACCGACCCCAAGCTGGCCATGAGCAGCAGCGGCAGCTACCCGATCCCGCGGCGGATAAGCTGACGCCCGCGGCTACCCCGCGACCGCGTACAGGCATTTCAGATACGCGCCCTCGGGGAAGCCGATGGGGTGGTCGCTCGCGTGGCCGGTGCGCTCGCGCTCGTACAGGGGCCGGCCAGCGGCCTCCGCGGCCCGTTTGACCGTCGTGAAGAAGAGCTCCGCATCGACCCGGCTGGAGCATGACGCGCTGACCAGCAGCCCGCCGGGGCGCGTGACGCCGAGCGCCAGCGCGGTCAGGCGGGCATAGGCGCGCAGGGCCGCGTCGACCTCCGCGGCCCGCTTGGCAAACGCGGGCGGGTCCACGATCACGAGGTCGTAGCGTTCTCCCCGCTCGCGCAGCGCGGCCAGCGCGTCGAACGCGTCCGCGACCTGCGTGAGGTGTCGCGCGGCGGCGACCGCTGCCGCGCGACGGTTCAGGTCGAAGTTACGCCGCGCCGCATCCAGCGCGGGCGCGCTCAGATCCACGCTCAAGATCTCGCGCGCGCCGCCCCGCGCCGCGTACAGCGAGAAGCCGCCCGTATACGCAAAGACGTTGAGGACCCGCTTGCCCCGCGCCAGCCGCTCGACGCGCGCCCGGTTCTCGCGCTGATCCAGGAAGAAGCCGGTCTTCTGTCCTCGCAGCACATCCGCCTCGAAGCGCAGCCCGTGCTCACTGAACTGCACCAGGCCGGCCGCGGCGTCGAAGCCCGCGCCCGTCAGCAGCCCCTCCCGCAGCCCGCAGAGGCCCTCGTCGCGGTCGAGCAGCTTGCGGCTCAGCCGCAGCACGACGCGCGCACACGGTTGGACCGCGGTCAGCGCGGGCAGCACCCGGCTCAGCCAGGGGAGCCAGGCCGCGGTGTAGAGCTTGACGACCAGCGTGTCCTCGTAGCGGTCGACGACCAGGCCGGGCAGCCCGTCGTTCTCGCCGTGGATCAGCCGATAGCCGGTCGTGCCGGTCGCGGGCAGATCCGCGCGGAGCGCGGCCGCGGCGGCGATGCGCGCGTGCAGCCACGCCTCGTCGATGGCTGCCGGATGGCCGTGTTGCAGGATGCGGACGCGCAGCGGCGAGGTCGGGTCGTAGAGCCCGATCGCGAGGAAGCGGCGGCGGTCGTCGAACACGACGGCCAGGTCGCCGGCCGCGCCGGCATGGCTTTGGTGGACGATGGCCTGGTCGAACAGCCAGGGGTGTCCCTGGCGCAGCGCGTGCTGCGCCTCCGGCGTCACGCGCAGCGCGATCCGGCGGTCGGCGGGCGGGGGGATCTGCGGCAACATCATCCCGGACGATCTTCAAGGGGCGTCATGCCGAAGGGCAAGGCCGAACCGGATTGCAGGCGATGCTGCCACAGACCGGCCGGGCTGCCTCAGCGCCCCGCCAGCCCGGTCAGGGCGATCCCCCGCACGAAATGACGCTGCGCGATAAAGAACAAGATAAGCACGGGCGTGATGGCCACAGTAGAGGCTGCCATCACCAGGTGCCAGAAGTTGCCATAGCGCCCCTGATACCAGAACAGGCCCAGCGCGAGCGTGAACTTGTCGTTGGTGCTCAGGTAAATCAGCGGCCCCATGAAATCATTGTAGTGAGCCAGGGTGGCGAAGATGGCAACCGCGGCAATCGCCGGGCCGGAGAGCGGCACGATAATCTGCGCCAGGATGCGCAGGGAGCTCGCGCCATCGATGCGCGCGGCCTCTTCCAGCTCATACGGCAGCCCGATCATGAACTGGCGCATGAGGAAGATATAAAACGGAACCCCAAACCAACTGGGCACGAAGAGCGGCAGGAACGTGTCGAGCCAGCCCAGATATTTGAACAGGATGAAGGTGGGGATCAGGGTGACAATGCCCGGCAGCATCATCGTCGCGACCAGCAGCGTGAAGACCGCGTCGCGGCCCGGCCAGCGCAGCCGGGCCAGGCTGTAGCCGACCAACAGCGAGCTGAAGACGGAGCCCAGCGTGCCCATCGCTGTCACGAATAACGAATTGCGGATGAAGGATGTAAGGGGCAGAATCTCGAAGATCTCCCGATAGTTCGACCAACGGGGCGTCTTGGGGATCCATTGCACGGGCACGATGAACACCTGGCCCGGCGTCTTGAGCGATGTCGTCAGGACCCACAGAAGCGGGATGAGGAAGGTGATGCCCCAGATGATCAGGAGGACATGCAGAGCGCCGTGACCGAGCAGGGTGCGCGCCCGGCGCGTGAGCCGGGGCGACTTGATCGCTGCTGTCTCCGGAAGGCTGGATTTGGCTGTCGCCGTCATAACGTATTCTCCCCGGGGCTAGAGCTTGCCTTCGTAATAAACCCACCGCCCGCTGAGGCGGAATTGCAGGAACGTGAAGAACATGATGATCCAGAATAGCAGCCACGCGAGAGTCGCCGCGTAACCCATGCGGAAGTAACGGAACCCGTTCAGGTAGACGTATAACACCATGAAAAGCGTGGAATTCTGCGGCCCGCCGTTCGTCATCACGAAGGCGTTGGTAAAGACCTGGAAGCTACCGATGATGCCGATGACCAGATTGAAGAACAGGACGGGCGATAGCAGGGGCAGGGAGACCGCCCAAAAACGCTGCCATGCGCTTGCGCCGTCCATCTCCGCGGCCTCGAGCAGCTCCGCCGGGATGTTCTGCAGGCCGGCCAGGAAGATGACCATCTGCGGGCCGATGGCCCACAGGCTCATCAGGATAAAGGCGGGCTTGGCGATATTCGGGTCGAACAGCCACTTGACCCCCGGCAGGCCGACGGAGCGCAGGATGTTGTTGAGGACGCCGAAATCGACGTTGAAAATCTGGTTCCAGACCACCGCGCTCGCGATGGCGGGCGTGATGGCAGGCAGGTAGAAGATAGTGCGGTAGATCGACCGGCCGCGGATATTTTGGTTGAGGCCGAGCGCCAGCAGCAACGCCACCAATAGCTGTAGCGGGACGCCGATAAACGTGTAATAGGCCGTATTGCTCAGGGTCTTCTCGACCAGCGGGTCTTCCAGCAGCCGCCGGATATTGCCGAGGCCGACGAATTTTGGCGCGCTGAGCATATCCCAGTTCTGGGTGATGAGGAACAGCGAATAAAGCATCGGGCCCAGCCAGAAGATCAGCACGCCCAGCAGGAAGGGTAAGGCAAAGAGCCAGCCGTCGCGCCATTCAGCGAGCTGAACGCCGGAAGGTCGCTTGCCGCGCTTTGGGACTGCCGCCATGCTCCACCTCGCACATGTTCGCGCCCGATTGGGCGGATTGCTCGCCGGCAGCCGCGGCCGCCGGCGAGCGCGGAATGTCAGCTCTTGGCTGCCCAGTAGTCGTCCAGGATCTTCTGCAACAGAGGCTCGGCCACGGTCAGCGCCTCGCGGGCGCTTGTGCCGTTGAGCATCGCGTCCCAGGCCACTGCCAGCGGCGTCGCCGCGCCGGCCAGCGCGTCATAGTTCGCGCCGGCGCCCGCAAAGACCGGGTTGCCGCCGGTCCGCATCGAGTTGGCAAAGGCCTTGCCGTTCTGGAAGTTGTAGGTCTTCTGGGCGATGGGCACCCAGAACTTCTCGATGTTCTCCGGCGTGCCGCACATGCGGCCGCCTTCCGCGATGCGTTCCTGGCCCGGATCCTCCATGATGTACTTCATGAGCTTCCAGGCCTCTTCCGGGTTTTTGCTGGCCTTTGCGATGACCTGGCCGTGCACCTCGGCGATGGTCTCGTCCCTGCCCGTCGAGCCGACCGGCGGCTCCACGACGTCAAACTCCACGCCGCCCTCGCGCGAGGCCGACCCGCCCTGCATGTTCGCCAGGAACCAGGGGCCTTCCATGCACATCGCCACGCGGCCGGTTGCGACCGTGACGCCGCCGCCGGAGATGGTGGCCGGGCTTGGGCAGTAGCCTTTCGCGATGGTGTCCACCACAGTGTACTGAAGCCCCTCGATGATGGAGTCTTGCAGCCACTTCACCTGCTTCGGCTCGACCACGGAGTCCCACTCCAGCGCGCCGTTCATGCGCATCCAGTGGAGCGAGCGCAGATAGGTGCCGTTCCAGCCGCCTGCCTGGGCATAGCCATAGTACTGGACTTCGCCCTCGGTGCGGCTCGTCTTCTCGACGGCATTCTGGAAGTCGGCATAGGTCCAGCCGTCTACGGGATAGGGGACCTCGGCGGCGTCGAACAGTTCCTTGGCGTAGAACATGATCACCGAGCCGGTGTCGGCCACCGACATGTAGGTCTTGCCATACCACTGGCAGTTGTTCTTGTAGTTATCGATGTCGGGCCAGAACTTCTGGGCCTGATCTCGGGCGATCAGATCGTCCAGCGGGGCAAGCACGTCCTTGTCTGCGAAGGGCTGCCAGGACCACCCCTGGAAGTAGATGAGGTCGGCAGGCGTGTTAGCGGCAAAGTTGGCCTGGATTTTCTCATAGTGGCCGCCCGGATACTGTTCTACGACCGGCGCAATCGTGGGTTCGATCTTCATGAAATCGGCCACGATGTTGTCGTAGACCTGCTTGTCGGTGACGTCGCCCCAGCAGGCGATGCGGATGCCGACCTTGTCGCCCGCGGCCGGCGCGGCGGCCGGGGCCTCGGCGGCCTGCCCGGCCGCGGCCGGGGCAGCAGGTTGGGCGGGGGCGGCTGCCTGCGGCGCGCAGGCGGCCAGGGCGGTTCCTCCCATCGCCGCTGCCGTGACACTCAAGAAGCGACGTCGGCTCAGCTTGTTACGGATGCTCATCGTTCCCTCCCTTTCGGATACGAGTTTTATGTGAGACAAAGGGATTACCGATCACGAGACAGATCACGTATGCCCAGGAGAAAATGCTTTTCCGTGAGCTTCTTCAGATGCACTGGCAGCATTTGGCGCAATAGTCACCCTCCTTCCCGCCGAGATCGGCGTCGATGGGTCCACGTCGAAAGCACGGAGAAACGGAGAACCAATCAGGTTTCAAGTCTAGCACAGGTTCGGGATGCAACGCAAATCGAATTCCGCGGGGAGCCCTCGCGCCCAATTTTCTAGGCTTGACACTTATATTGTTTTCGTAGTATAAAGACGCGCACTGCGCTACCCCTGCCATTTTTGTTCGTTCTGGCCCGATCTTTTCTCGATTTTTTCCATTATCCGATCATGGAAAGGAGGTGGTGTTATAGGCGGATAAACATGCCCTTCGCCGGAGCGCGCCCTGATGGGCGCGTCTCGTGGGGGCCACGATCTGGCCCTGTCTCCGATAAATCGCTGTTTCTCCCGGTCTTTCTGTCACCATGAAAGGAGACACGCAGATGTCTTTCCCCAGGGCCTTGAGCCGCCGGCGCTTTCTGAGCGCCGCCTCCCTCACCGCCGCGACGGCAGCCATCGCTGCCTGCGCCCCGCCGGCAGCCGCGCCCGCCGCGCCGGCCGCTGAACAAGCCGCTGCCCAAGAGCCGCAGGCCGCCGCGCCGGCCGCCGCGCCGATCACGCTCGATGTGTGGACCGGCTGGACCGAGGACGCCGCGACCCAGATCGAGAAGATCCTGGACAACTACAACAAATCGCAGACGCGCGTCATCGCCAGGCACGTCGTTGTCCCCGAGGCCATGACTCAGAAGCTGCTCGCCGGCATCGCCGCGGGCACCCCGCCCGGCGCGGCCGTTGTCTTCGGCGCAAACATCGCCTACCAATTGGCCGCGCAGAACGCGTTGCTGGCGCTCGACGAGATCGGCGACCCGCAGCAGGTCGACACCCTGAAGAAGTGGATGGCGCCGCCCATCTGGGAGCTCGGCGTCTACCAGGGCAAGTTCTACTATGCCAGCATGTGGAACCAGTGCTACGGCATCTTTGTCAATACCAAGATGTGCGAGGAGCGCGGCGTCGACCCGAACGCGCCGCCGCAGACCCTCGATGAATTGATCGTGACCTGGGATAAGCTGACCACCTACGACGCCAGCGGCAACATCGACGTCCTGGGCGGCGATCTCACTTCGTCTTCACTGGTCATGGCTCGCTTCCTCGGCAAGTACGTCGAGGCCGACGGCAAGACGATCACCGCCAATTACGAGAACAACCTCAGGGCGCTGAAGTGGGTGACGGATTACTGGGCCAAGATGGGGCCGCAGAAGTTGCAGGACTTCTACGCCTCTCTGCAGGGCCGCGGCGAACGCTCCGCCGGCCAGGATCCGTTCCTCTCCAGCCTGCGCGCGACGCTCATCACCGGGCCGTGGCAGTTCAACACGCTGCGCAGCTACAAGCCGGAGGGCTTCGAGTTCACGGTCTGGCCGCTGCCCGGCCCGGCCGGCCAATCCGAGAAGGGCATGTACACCTACGGCGATGGCTGGATCATCACCAAGGGCTCGCCCGACCCGCAGGCCGCCTGGGAGATCATCAGCACGCTGACCGGCGCGATCGGCGACCGCGACGTCTACACCGCGCTCTTCACGACCTGGCTGTGCGTGAACGGCCCCGTCTCCGAGGGCATGGCCGACTGGCCCAAGTTCAAGGATGAGGTCATCGGCGCGTGCCCCGGCTATGCCGAGGTCTTCCTGCCCGACCTGTTCAAGTCCGACTACTATCTTTACCCGCCCAAGATCCCGACCAGCGATTCCTACATGTCGGTCATGGGCAGCGAGTGGGAGAAGGCGCGGCTGGGCCAGAAGAGCCCGGAGGAGGCGCTCGACTTCGTCCAGGAGCAGGCGCAGAAAGAACTCGACGACTGGCTCACAAAGGCCGGTTGATATCTTCGAATGCGCGGGGCGGCCGCGGCCGCCCCGCGTGCACCCCTGAGGAGGTCCCGGCTGATGTCTACCCCGTCAGCATATGTGGTGCCCGCATCCGAAGGTTCGCTGCGACACCAGCATTCCCTGCGCTTCCGCGCCACGGCCGCGCTTTCTGCTCTCCTGAAGTACGGCGCCCTGGTGCTGCTCTCCGGCTTCTTCATCCTGCCCTGGGTCTGGATGCTCTCGACCTCTTTGAAGAACCCCAACGAGCTGGCCAT
This sequence comes from Chloroflexi bacterium ADurb.Bin325, assembly GCA_002068935.1. GTDB lineage: Bacteria > Chloroflexota > Anaerolineae > CG2-30-64-16 > CG2-30-64-16 > MWBF01. Next base: position 19,663 of record MWBF01000003.1, on the reverse strand, counting down.
CTGGCCGCCCATCTGGATCCCCAACCCGATCCGCTGGGATAATTACATCTCCGCGTTCAAGCAGGCGCTGTTTGCGACATACGTCTTGAACACGCTGATCGTGGCCCTGCCCTCGGTCATCGGCGCGGTGCTGTCGAACACGCTGGTGGCGTATGGCTTTGCACGGGTGCGCTGGCCGGGCCGCGATGCCGTGTTCGCCGTGGTGCTGGCGACCATGATCCTGCCGGGCTTCGTCACCTTTATCCCGCTCTACATCATCTTCAGCCGGATCGGCTGGGTCAACACCTATCTGCCGCTGGTCGCGCCGGCCTGGCTAGGCAATGCGTTCTACATCTTCCTGCTGCGCCAGTTCTTCATGGGGCTGCCGCAGGAGCTCTCCGACGCCGCGCGCGTCGATGGCGCATCCGACCTGGGCATCTTCTGGCGCATCATCCTGCCGCTGGCCAAGCCGGCGATCGCGGTGGTCGCGCTGTTCCAGTTCATCAGCAGTTGGAACGACTACTTCGGCCCGTTGATCTACCTCAGCGACAAGGCCCGCTACACCATCTCCCTCGGCATCGCCAACATGCAGAGCACCTACGGCTTCATGAACTTCGCCTGGATCATGGCCGCGACCGTGATGAGCGTGCTGCCGATCGTCATTCTGTTTTTCTTTGCCCAGCGCACCTTCATCGAGGGCATCGCGCTGACCGGGCTGAAGGGTTAGGAGGCCAGCATGACCGTCATCCAACGCTCCCGCCGCCTCAGCCGCGAAGAACGCCATTCCCTGCGCATCGGCCTGCTCTTCATCTCGCCGTGGGTCATCGGGTTCCTGGCCTTCCGGCTGATCCCTTTCATCATGTCGTTCTACTACAGCTTCACCTTCTACCCCGTCCTGGAGACGCCGAAGTGGATCGGCCTGGACAACTTCGTCCAGTTGTTCAAGGACCCGCGCTTCCTGACCTCGCTCTACAACACCGCGTATTACTCCTTCTTTGCGGTGCCGCTGGCCACGTTCGCGGGCATCCTGCTGGCGATGCTGCTCAACATGAAGGTGCGGGGGATGTCGATCTGGCGCACGATCTTCTATCTGCCCAGCATCACGCCGGTCGTCGCGACCTCGCTCGTCTGGCTGTGGATGTTCAACCCGCGCGCCGGCGTCATCAACTTCGTGCTCTCGCTGGTCGGCATCCGCGGCCCCGGCTGGCTCGGCAGCCCCGTGTGGGCCAAGCCCGCGCTGATCCTGATGAGCCTGTGGGGGGTGGGCGGCGCGGTGGTCATCTATCTGGCCGCGCTGCAAGACGTCCCGCGCGAGCTGGTGGAGGCCGCGCAGCTCGACGGCGCCAATGTGCCCCGCCAGATCTGGCACGTCACGCTGCCGATGATCTCCCCGGTGATCCTGTTCAACGTGATCACGGGCCTGATCGGCGCGTTCCAGTTCTTCACCGAGGTGCACGTCATGACCGGCGGCAGCGGCTCGCCCGCGGACTCCACGATGATGATGTCGATCTATCTGTGGCAGACCGCCTTCCGCTTCTTCAAGATGGGCTACGCCTCGGCGCAGGCCTGGGTGCTCTTTGTCATCATCGTGATCTTCACCGTGATCATGTTCCGGGTCTCCGGAAAATTGGTCTATTACGGCGGAAAGTGAGGAACCATGTCCGCAACCTATTTTCAGACCGAGGCGTATTTCCAGGCGCGGTTCGCGGCCGCGGGCCGGCGGCTCGGCTTCGAGGCGGAGAGCATCGAGGCGTGGCGCGTCTGGCGCGCGGAGCTGCACGGCAAGCTGCGCCAGCTCACAGGGATCGATCGGTTGATCCCGACCGCGGCCAGCCCGCGCACCACCGAGACGGTGCAGTTGGACGGCTACCGCCGCGAGCGGGTCGAGATCGACACGGAGCCGGGCGTCACGATGCCGTTCTACGTGCTCGTGCCGGATGACCTGGCCGGGCCGGTCCCCGCGATCATTGCGCCCCACGGCCACGGCAGCGGCGGCAAATATGCGCCCGCGGGCCGGCGCGACATCCCCCTGATGGCCGAGACCATCGACCAGCACAACTACGCCTACGGCGTGCAGGCCGTGCGTCAGGGCTATGTCGTCTTCTGCCCGGATGCGCGCGGGTTCGGCGAGCGCCGCGAGACGCTCTACGAAGGGCCGGAGAAGCTGCTCATGTCGTCGTGCCGCGCGCTGGCGCACATGGCGCTGCCCCTCGGCCTGACCATCGCGGGCATGTGGGCCTGGGATCTCTCGCGCCTGCTGGATTACGTGCAGACGCGGCCCGAGGTGCAGGGCCAGAAGGTGGCCTCGATCGGGCTGTCGGGCGGCGGGCTCCAGACGCTCTACTTCGCCGCGCTGGACGAGCGCGTGGACGTCGCGGTCAGCAGCGGCTATTTCTACGGCGTCGCGGACTCGCTGCTGCACCTGTCCGACAACTGCGACTGCAACTTCGTGCCGCACCTGTGGGAATATGCGGACATGGGCGACCTGGCCGCGCTCATCGCGCCGCGGCCCTTCTTCGTGGAGGCGGCCCTGCAGGACGGGCTGAACGGCCCGCGCGGGATCGACAACGTGCTGGAGCAGCTCGCGATCACGCGGCGCGCCTATGCGCTGCTGGATGTGGAGGATCGGCTGGGGCTCGATACGTTCCCCGGCGGCCACGTCTGGCACGGCACGGTCGTCTGGGACTGGCTGGCGCGCTGGCTGCGCGCGTGAGCGCCGCGGCCCGGCGCGCTGCATAGAGACCGCGCGGAAGCCGCAGCCAGACAAAAAACCCAGGCCCTCAGGGGGCCTGGGTTTTTATATGCTGTTCAGAATCTGCTTGCAAAGCCCGTTCCGGGCGGTTGAAACCGCTGCCACATCCAAGTCCCTGCGGACTTTCGTGTCTCAGCCTGCGCAGGCAGACTGGGCAATGGTGGCCGTAACTTCAGTCGCCGGGGAACTTTTTAAGCAGCCTCTAGTACCGGCTGCTGCGCCGATCGCGGTCGCGGCTGCCGCCATAGCCGCCGCGGCTGGAGCCGCCCTGCTGGGCGCGGTAGCAGTCGGAGCAGTAGACCGGGCGATCGCCGCGCGGCTGGAAGGGGACCTCGGTCTCCTTGCCGCACTGCGCGCACACGGCCGGGTACATCTGGCGCTCGCCGCCGTAACCGCCGCCATAGCTGCTGTTGGCGCGCTGCGCCTTGCGGATCGCGCGGCAGTCCGGGCAGCGGCTCGGCGAGCTGAAGCCCTTGCTCGCAAAGAATTCCTGTTCGCTCGCCGTGAAGGTGAATTCCCGGCCGCAATCGCTGCAAGTGAGTGTCTTGTCCTGCATGTTAGCCTCGCTAACTCCTTAAGAATGAAAAGATGGTCTGTCAAAATCCGACGAGCGAGGACTACAGGAACAATCGACGAGGGGTCGCGGCCTGATCTGTTATCGAGCGACGGACTTTTCTCAACAGAAGAACTATACCACACCTTGCTAAACCGTGCAAGTATGGGACATGCCCGATTTTAGCGCGGCCTGTTTAATCCTCCGCGGACAGCCCGGCGCGCGCCAGCACCCGCCGCGCGGCCTTGATGAGCGGCATGTCGATCATCTTGCCGTCTAGGCTGAACGCGCCCGCGCCCGCGGCCTGATGCTCCGCCATCGCGGCCAGGAGGCGTCGGGCATGGGCGATGGCCGCGGCATCGGGCGTGAACGCGGCCTGCACCGCCGCGATCTGCGCCGGGTGGATGACCTGCTTGCCGGTGTAGCCCAGCCGCGCGCCGGCCTCGGCCTCGGCTGTCAGCCCGGCCGTGTCGCGGTAGTCGATATACACCATGTCGATGGCCTGCAGGCCGCAGGCGGCCGCATGCGTGACGACCGCGCTGCGCGCATAGAACACCTCCCAGGCCGCGGGGGTGCGGATCGCGCCGATGTCGCCGGCGAAATCCTCCGCGCCGAAGATGAGCGCTTGCAGCCGTGGGCTGGCGCCGGCAATCTGCGCGAGGTTGACGATGCCGAGCGCGGTTTCGACCATGGCGATCAGCGCGACGCCGCCGGCCGGCCAGCCGTGCGCCTGCTCGGCCGCGGCGATGCGCGCGTCGGCCCAGGCAATGTCCGCGGCATGCTCGACCTTGGGGATGACGACGCCGTCGGGCCGGCCGGCGAGCGCGGCGGCCAGATCCTCTTCGGCCAGCCCGGAGGCCGGCGGGTTGATGCGCGCCAGCCGCTCCGCGCGGCCGAAGTCGAGCTCGCGCAGCGCGGCCGCGACGGTCGTGCGCGCCTCGACCTTGCGGCTGGCGGCCACGCCGTCCTCCATGTCGAGACAGATGCAGTCCGCATCGAGCGTCGGCGCCTTGCGGATCTTGCGCTCGTCTGCGCCGGGGATGTAGAGCAGCGCGCGGCGCTGGCGCATGGGCAATCCTCCTGAAAGGGGCCGGGCTTATACGCTCCGGATCCGCGCCCCGGCCCGGAGCTCGTGGATCCAGTCGAGCACCTGGCGGGTGTGCGCGGTCAGCGCGGCGTAGTCCTGCTGCGCCAGATACTCCTTGCGGATCAGGTTGGACCCGATGCCCACCGCGCTGACGCCGGCCTTGAACCAGGCGGACAGGCTCTCGCGCGTCGCCTCCACGCCGCCGGTCGGCATCATGCGCGTCCAGGGGCAGGGGCCGAGGATCGACTTGACGAACGCGGGGCCGCCCACCGAATCGCCGGGGAACACCTTGACGATCTCGACGCCCAGCTCCTCCGCCTCGGAGATCTCCGAAGCGCTGCCGCAGCCGGGGCTGTAGGGGATCTTGCGGCGGTTGCACAGCCGCGCGACCTCCGGGTTGAGCAGCGGGCCGACCACGAAGTTTGCGCCGTAGGCGATGTAGAGCGCGGCAGTCGGCGCATCCACGATCGAGCCGACCCCCAGGATCATGTCGGGCAGCTCGGCCGCGCAGTACTGCGCCAGCTCGCGGAACACCTCCGGCGCAAAATCGCCGCGGTTGGTGAACTCCAGCAGATTGCAGCCGCCCGCCTGGATCGCGCGCGCCACCTGACGGCTGACCTCGGCGTCAGGGCTGTAGAAGACCGGGACAAGGCCCGTGTTGACGATGGTGTTGAGGACATCGAGCCGGGTGAAACGTGCCATGACACTGACCTCCCTGATGTTGTCGGGCAATAGCTGGCTGCATTATAGCACGAATGGCCCGGTGCCGGCTTGATGATTCGCGCCAAAGAGCCGGAGCGCGGGATTTTCGACGTCGTCGCGGGCGCATGCGTCTGACTGTCATGCGCGTCACCGACGAGCGCGGCCCGCGCTGCTAATGTACGCTGTTAGCAGAGCGCTAAACCGCTGTTTGAACTGCCATTCGAAGATCGAGGAGGGTATAGATGTTGACCCAGGAGCAGATCGCGTACTATCACGAGCACGGTTTTCTGCGTATCCCGGAGATGTTTACGCCGCAGGAGACCGACGAGCTGTCGGATGAGCTCGACCGCCTCGTACATGATTGGGCCGTCACCAGCAAGGGATGGTCGGGGCCGTGGCGCAAGGCCTATATGAATGCGGAAACCGAGAAGAAGACACGGCTCACCGCCATGCACGACTTGCAGTTCTATTCTGCGGCGTGGATGCGGGCGGTGACGCATCGGAAGCTGGCGGAGGCGATGCACGACATCCTCGGCGGCGATGTGGAGCTGCACCACTCGACCCTGCACATCAAGCCGCCCCAGGCCGGCCACCCCTTCCCCATGCACCAGGATCATCCCTTCTACGAGCATACGAGCGACGCCTATGTGGATGTGCTGGTCCACCTGGACGACACCAGCCACGCCAACGGCGAGATTCGCTTCCTCGACGGCTCGCACAAGCTCGGCAAGCTGAAGCACATCACCGAGACCGCGGAGGGGCCCTGCTCGCCGTATCTGCCGTTGGACGAGTACCCGCTGGAGGACACCGTGCCCGTGCCGGCCAAGCGGGGCGATGTGGTGCTCTTCAACATCTACACCATCCACGGCTCCTACATCAACACGACGGATAAGGCGCGGCGGCTCGTGCGCGTGGGCTACCGCGACCCGCAGAACATCCAGATTGCGGGGCAGAGCCTCGCCCGGCCCGGGCTGATGGTCTGGGGCTACCGTGACCGCCGGGAAGGGCAGCCGCTGTTCCGGCAGGATTGAACATGACCACTACTGCTGTCGCTGCGCAGACCGACCTGCGCAGCCAATATGACCGGGACGGATGGGTGGCGGCCCATGCCGTGGTTGACGAGGGGCTGATGGCCGAGGCGCGCAGCCACGTCGATTGGCTGCTCGCAAAGCACCCCGGCGTCCGCCCGGAGCAGTTGCACCACCACCTGATGACCAACGATCCCTTCTGGGTCCGCCTCATCAGCGACCCGCGGCTGCTGGACGTGGTCGAGCAGTTCATCGGCCCGGACATCGCGCTGTTCGCCTCGCACTATATCGCGAAGCGGCCTCACGACGGGCAGAGCGTCCTCTGGCACCAGGACGGCAGCTTCTGGCCGCTGGAGCCGATGGAAGTCGTGACGCTGTGGCTGGCGGTGGATGACGCCGACGTGGAGAACGGCTGTCTGCGGGTGCTGTCGGGGACGCAGAACCAGCGGCTGCTGAAGCTCGACGAGATGGAGCGGCAGGACGACGGGCGCAACGTCCTGGGCACCGGCATCCGGCCGTCCGAGCTGGACGAGTCGCAGGCCGTGGACGTCATCCTCAAGGCGGGCGACGTGGAGATCCACCATCCGAACATCATCCACGGCTCGAACGCCAACATCTCGGCGCGCTGGCGGCGGGGCCTGACCATCCGCTACATCCCGACCTCCACGCGCATCGTCAGCGAGGAGCGCTGGGCCGGCGCGTTTCTGCTGCGCGGCCGCGCGCATCCGAACGTGGACAACCGTTACCACCCCTTCCCGCTGTTCGTGGGCGGCGAGCATATGCCCTTCCACGACTGGCAGGCCTGGAACGAATACGCCCGGTCGTGGAACGCGACGAACGGCTTTGCGCCGTGACGCGCTGTCGGGGCGCGGAGCCTGAATCCGCGCGCCGGCGCCTCTCGCCGGTCCGCCTGTAGCCGGCCGGCCCAGCCACAAACCCGGTTTCTCGCAGAAGCCGGGTTTGTTTTACCCCGTCTTCACTTTGTCAGCCCGCCGCCCTATCGCTATAATATCCTCCATGAGCCTAGCCCTTCCGGCCACGTTTCGCGCCCTGCGCCATTATAACTTTCGGCTCTGGTTCTTCGGTCAGGGTCTCTCGCTCGTCGGCACCTGGATGCAGACCATGGCCCAGCAGGTCCTGGTGTACCGGCTGACCGGCTCCGCGGCCGCGCTGGGCATCGTGACCGCCATCGGCCTGATCCCCCTCATCCCGCTCTCGCTCTGGGGCGGCTCAATCGCCGACCGGGTTCCCCGGCGCTCCATCATCCTGTTTGCGCAGGCCGTGATGATGGCGCAGGCGTTCCTCCTGGCCGCGCTGGCCTGGCGGGGCGTCGTGCAGATCTGGCACGTCTATGTGCTGGCGTTCGTGCTGGGCGCGGCGCAGGCCATCGACCTGCCCGCGCGGCAGGCGTTCGTCGTGGACATGGTCACGGTTCGCGAGGATCTGACCAACGCCATCGCGCTGAACTCGACCATCTTCAACGGCGCGCGGGCGCTCGGCCCCGCGCTCGCCGGCACGCTGGTGGCCGCGCTGGGCGAAGGCCCGGCCTTCTTCCTCAACGGCCTGAGCTTCGTCGCGGTCATCGCCAGCCTGCTGCTGATGCGCAACCTGCCCCCGCAGCGGACCCCGTCCAGCATCCGCTACAACCTGGCCGGCCACATGGCCGAGGGCTTCCGCTACATCTTCAGCCGTCAGACCATCATGGTCCTCATCAGCCTCGTGGCGGTCAGCGCGTTCCTCTCCATGCCCTACAGCACGCTCCAGCCGGTCTTCGCCGGGGAGGTGCTGATCGAGAGCGCGCAGCCCACCATTCGCTATCTGTGCGACGGGCCTCGGGCGCTGCTCCGTTGCGCGGCGCCCGAGGCGCTGCCGCTCGGCATCCTGTTGACCGCGGTGGGGATCGGCGCGGTGATCGGCGCGCTGGCCGTGGCGTCGCTGCCCCACTACGTGCGGCGAGGCCCCTTCCTCACCGCCGGCAACCTGAGCTTCCCCGCGCTGCTGATCGCCTTCGCGCTGTCGCGCTCGTTTCTGCTCTCGACGTTCCTGCTCATGGGCGTCGGCGCCAGCTTCGTCTTCCAGAATTCGCTCGCCAATACGTTGTTGCAGCTCGCGGTGCCGGACGAGGTGCGCGGCCGGGTGATGAGCATCTACACCCTGGTGCTCCAGAGCACGATGCGGCTCGGCGGCCTGCAGGCCGGGTTCATGGCCGACCGGTTCAATGCGCCGGTCGCCGTGCTGGTCGGCGCAGTCGTCTCGCTCGGCTACGGGCTGTTCGTGGCGCTGCGCTATCCGCGCGTGAGGAACATGACGTGAGCACGCCGGCCGCCGCGTTCATCCCTGGCCTGGGCTGGCTGCCCGCGGACAGCGGGCTGATCCCCCTGCGGACGGGCGGCGGCGGGCGGTTCCGGGCGGGCGCGGACGGTGTGACCTCCATCCACGCGACGGGCGACCGGAAGGTGGAGCTCATCGCGTTCCGCGCGGCCAGGACGCAGCGCGCCGGCCACACGCTGGCCTACGTGGGCTCCGGGCTGGGCTATCCGGCCTTCTATCCGCTCCACGAGGTCGGCCTGGAGCGGCCCGTGCGGGCGGTGCTGATGGATCTGGACGGCACGAGCGTGCACAGCGAGGGCTTCTGGATGGGAATCATCGAGCAGACGGTTGCGAGCCTGCTCGACAACCCGCGCTTCAGCCTCGAACCGGCGGATCTGCCCTTTGTCTCCGGCCACAGCGTATCGGAGCACCTGCAATACTGCGTGACGAAATACTGTCCCGGCCGGACGGTCGAGCAGGCGCGCGCGCTCTACTTCGAGCACGCGCGCCGCGAGATGCGGGCCATCCTGGAGGGCCGCGGCCGGGCCGACGCCTTCCGGCCGGCTGCGGGGCTGAAGGAGTTTCTGCTGGCGCTCAAGGCCGCGGGCATCCGCATCGCGCTGGTGACCTCGGGCCTGTACGAGAAGGCGTACCCGGAGATCGTGGCCGCGTTCCGCGCGCTGGGGCTGGGCGACCCGGCCGACTTCTACGATGCGATCATCACCGCCGGCTATCCGCTGGGCCGGGGCGCGGCCGGCACGCTGGGCGAGCTGACCCCCAAGCCGCACCCGTGGCTCTACGCCGAGGCCGCGCGCGTCGGCCTCGGCATCCCCTTCGGCGAGCGCAACCGCGTGGTGGGCATCGAGGATTCGGGCGCGGGCGTCTGCGCCATCCGCCTGGCCGGGTTCCCCACCATCGGCCTGGCCGGCGGCAACATCGAGGCGAGCGGCACGCGGGCCCTGTGCAGCCACTACTGCGCCGACCTGGCAGAGGTGTGGCGCGTGGTCGGCGGGTGAGCGGACGCGCGCTTTGTCAAAAGCGGCCCACAAATGATACAATCGGGGCAATCCCGGGGACGGTGGCGAAACGGCATACGCATCGGTCTTAAAAACCGAGGGGTGAACAACCCGTGTGGGTTCGAGTCCCACCCGTCCTATCCGATTCCGCTGAGGTTGTGGTCGTAAAGGCAGACAACCAGCTTATCAGTTCATAGACATCGAGAGAAGGTGACGACCATGACCTTTGCTCCGCTTCCGAAAATGGCAAGCGTTCCCTATTATCGAACCGAATTCGGCGAGGCGCACCTGGGCGACAGCCTCGAATTGATGGCGCAGCTCGCCGATAAATCGATCGACCTGATCGTCACTTCGCCCCCGTTTGCCCTGACCCGCAAGAAGGAATATGGCAACAAGAGCGCCGATGAATACGTGGAATGGTTCCTGGAGTTCGCCCGGCAGTTCAAGCGCATCTTGTCGGATAACGGATCGCTCGTTATAGACCTCGGGGGCGCATATCTTCCCGGCACGCCCGTTCGCGCCATCTATCAGTTCGAGCTGCTTGTACGCCTCTGCAAAGAACTGGGCTTCTTCCTGGCCCAGGAGTTTTACCATTACAACCCATCGCGGTTGCCTGCGCCTGCCGAATGGGTCAATGTGCGCAGGATTCGCGTCAAAGATTCGGTCAATGTTGTCTGGTGGCTATCGGTCACCGAGTGGCCCAAAGCCGACAACCGCAAGGTTTTGAAGCCTTATAGCGAGAGCATGAAACAGCTGCTGGAAAACGGCTACAAGGCCAAGAAGCGGCCCAGCGGATGGGATATTTCGGACAAGTTCAGCAGAGACAACGAGGGCGCAATCCCGCCCAATCTCCTGAGCCTGGCGAATACGGAATCGAACAGCGCCTATTTGCGCCGCTGCAATGAGGCGGGGATAAAATCGCACCCGGCTCGTTTTCCGCTCGATTTCGCGCGCTTCTTCATCGATTTCCTGACGGATGAAGGCGATGTCGTGTTGGATCCCTTTGCCGGCTCGAACACCACGGGACAGGCCGCAGAGATGGCAAGGCGGCGCTGGCTTGCCTTTGAGATAGACGAGACATATCTGAAGGGGAGTCTTTATCGTTTTCAGGAAGTCAACGACCTGTTCCCGCTCAGGAGCGATCATGTCCCAGCCATCCACGAGGCTGACGAAGCTACAACTCCTTGAAACCGTCATCGATGCGATACGCGATTCGGGGTGGAGCGTGTTGTTCATCTCCGACCAGCATCCGTTCGAGCTTCAGATATATCGCGACGCTGAGAGCCTCCGGCTGCGCATCTATATCTGGAACATCACGCACGGCGGCGGAGCTGCCCGTCCCGCCGATGAGTATCGGATCCAGATCACAGGGGTCGCGCAATTCGAGCAGACTTCCGGCGTCAAGACCCTCATCCTCGGATGGTGGGCCGCGGGCGGGGTCTTTGCGGGCTATGACGTGCGCAAGCACAGCGGGTCGCTGGGCTTTTCGCCCTCGCTCCAGATACGACGCGGCGCGCTGGAGCTGGCGGCGCAGACAGGGTTCGCGCCGTCTGACAAAGGCAACCAGGAAATCGCCATTGCGTTTCGGCCTGATTTCTTCGCTCAGTACGTGCGCGACCTCGAAACCTTGCACGACTTCGGTCAGTCCACCGAGGATTTCGCCGCGTTGGAGGCTGTAGCGCAGGAGCCAGAGGTCAACGCTGCCGAGCTTCCGGTCACCACTCAGGCGCGGCGTGTGGCGGTGTCGACCGTCAGTCGCAAGCTGCGCGACGCGAGATTCCGTAAGAAGGTGCTGACTGCTTACGGCCATCGCTGCGCCTTTTGTGGGATGGCGCTGAACCTGACCGATGCGGCTCATATCGTCCCCGTCAATCACGAACGAAGCGTCGACGAGACCTTCAACGGCCTGGCTCTGTGCGCGTTGCATCATCGCGCATATGACCAGGGGTTGGTGACGGTGTGGGATGATTACTCCGTGCGCGTCAACGAAGTTGAGGCGGCCCGCCTGGTGGCCGCTGCCAGAGGGGCGGGGCTGGGAGAGTTCCGTCAAGGGTTGAATTCGTCCATCCTGCTGCCGTCCGTTGTCGCGGATCGGCCGCATCAGGAATATGTGATATTGGGGAACGCCGTGCGTGGCTGGACGGTCTGACCGACCGAGCAACGGCTCGGGGCCAACGGGCGCTTCACGGGCGCGCGACCTATTTTCGCTTCAACATGTTATAGAAACGCCGGAACGGGAGGAACCTGCCATGATTCGACTTCATACCATCTCCGTCGGCCAGCCGCAGACGCTGACCGACGCGCGCGGGGATTGGCAGACGGCCATCCGCCGCACGCCGGTCGACGGCCCCATCGAGCTGGGCCCGCGAGGCCTCGCGGGCGACCGCGTCGCGGATACCGAGCACCACGGCTCGCCGGATCAGGCCGTGTCCTGCCATTCGCTGGATCATTATGCGCGCTGGAACGTGGCCTATGGGCTGACGGATCCGGCCGACCAGCTCAGGCCCGGCAACCTCGGCGAAAACTGGGCGCTGACCGGCGCGACCGAGGCCGATGTCTGCGTGGGCGACATCTATGCGGTGGGCAGCGCCCGCGTCCAGGTGACGGGCACGCGCTACCCGTGCTACAAACAGGAGCGTTCGACCGGCCTGGCCGCCATGCACAACCGCGCAATGGAAGAGATGCGCACCGGCTTCTACCTGCGCGTGCTGACCCCGGGGGTCGTGCAGGCGGGGGACGAGATGGCGCTGGAGGCGCGGCCGCATCCCGACCTGACGCTGGCCATGCTCAACGAGTGCGAGTTCGGGACGTTCGATCCCGCGGCCGCCCGCGCGCTCCTGGAAGCGCCCGAGCTCCTCGAAAGCTGGAAGCGGATCCTGCGCCGCAAGCTGGGCGAATAGGAGGCTGCGCCATGATGACGAGCCGCGAGGTGGTCCGCCGGACGCTGGCGTTCGACTTTCCCGACCGGCTGGCGCGCGACTTCCCGGAACGCTACGGCTCCGACTTCGCCTGGTGCGGCATCGACCCGTCGCCCGATGCGCGGCCGCGCAGCGGCGTGGACGAGTGGGGCGCGGTCTGGCACAACATCGGCGTCAGCAGCCTGGGCGAGGTCAAGGAGTTCCCGCTGCGCGGCTGGGCCGACTTCGACCGGCTGTCCATCCCCGATATCCACGACCCGCGGCGCTACACAGCGCTGGAGGGCGCGCGCGAGCGGGCCGGCGACCGGTTCCTGCTCGGCAACGGCATCTCCATCTACGAGCGCGTACACTTCATCCGCGGCCTCGAAAACACCTGGGCCGACATCTACGATGCGCCGGAGCAGTTGGGCAGCCTGCTCGACCTGCTCACCGACATGAACCTCGTGCTGATCGAGCGCTATGCCGCGGCGGGCTGCGACGGGTACATCTTCTGCGACGATTGGGGGCTGCAAACTCGCCTGATGATCGCGCCGGCGTCCTGGCGCAAGCTGTGGAAGCCCCGCTATGCGCGCATCTACGCGGCCGCGCACGCCGCGGGCCTGGCGACCTTCCTCCATTCCTGCGGCCACATTGTCGCGATCCTCGACGACCTGATCGAGATCGGCCTGGACGTGATCCAGATGGATCAGCAGGAGAACATGGGGCTGGAGCTGCTCGGCGAGCGCTTTGCCGGGCGCATCACCTTCTGGAACCCGGTGGATATCCAGATGACGATGGCGCGCGGCGCGCCGGACGAGATCCGGGCGTATGCGCGGCGGATGGCGCTGACGCTGGGCCGCTGGGAGCAGGGCCGCTTTGCCGGCGGTTTCCTCCCGAAGTGGTATCCCGACCCGGCCGGCGCGGGCCACCGGCAGGAGGCCATCGACGCGATGTGCGAGGCCTTCCTGGCTATCTCCCGCGCCGACCTGGGCGTCCCGGCGTAAGGCCCCCGGCTCAGGCCTCGGCCAGGGGCAGCTCCTCGGCCAGGCGGACGGGCCGGCCCGCGTCGGCCGAGCGGCGCAGGCCCGCCTCCACCTGTAGCTCCAGCAGCCCGGCCAGGCCGGGAACCGGCGGCGCGGCGCGCTCGCGGATCGACGCCAGATAGGCGCGGATCGACTTGCCGAAGGAGGCGTGATACTGATCCCAGCGCGACCGGCCGCGCAGGATGCTGTAGCGCTCCTGGCTCCCGCGCCGCGCATCCATCACCTCCAGGTCGCCGTCGAGATCCTGCATCCGGATGCGCCCGCGCTCGTAGTTGACGGACAGCTCATAGAGCGCCGACTCCCAGGGCACGCCCGCGGTGCCGAGCAGCGTGCCCGTCGCGCCGGCCTCCGTGATGAACGCCGCGGCCAGATCCGGCGCATGCAAGCCCAGCTCCGCCGCGCCGCGCACCGTCGCCCCCGCGCGCGCGCTGACCTCCGCGATCGGCCCGGCGAAGTGGTGGATCAGGTCGATGGTGTGGCTCCAGCAGGCGTAGTGCGCCACGGCCGCGATGTTGCTGACAGCGCCGAAATCGCGCTCCGCGGCGATCCGGCGGGCGAGCAGGGTGTGCTCGTAGAACCGGTAGTTGAAGATCATCGCGGTCTCGCAGCCGCGGCGGGCCGCCTCGTGCAGCAGGCCGCGACCCTCGACGAAATCCTGCTCGTCGACGTTCTCCTGGCCGCGCCGCGCGCACAGCGGCTTTTCGAAGAACAGGCGCGGGGGGTTGTGCGCCAGCACGGCCATCGCCGCGTCGTACCGCTCCATCTCGCGCGTGAGGATGAAGACGGTGTCCGCGCCCCAGGCCGCCAGCTCCGCCAGCGAGCCGAATGCCTGGCCGCCGAAGCGTTCGGCGCAGGCTACCGCACGCGCCGAAGTTCGGTTATAATAGGCCAGGTCTACGTTGGGCTCCCGCGCCAGGCAGGGCAGATAGCTGGCCTCGGCGACGTGGCCGGTCCCGACAATGGCAACTTTGAGGGTGTCCATCGAGCGTCCTCCGTATAGATGACTTGGCGTCTATCATATCATAATTGGATTTTGACAACTTAAAAGGTTTTGCTATACTGCCGCTTACGAGGTTCTGCCATCATGCCCACCGTCAAAGATGTCGCAAGCAGGGCAAATGTTTCGCCAGGGACCGTCTCCAATGTGCTCACCAAAAAGCGTCCCGTCTCCGTCGCCACCCGCGCCCGCGTCTTGCAAGCAATCGAGGAACTCGGCTATCAACCCAACGCCCTGGCGCGCGGCCTGATCAACCGCCGCAGCGAGACGATCGCGGTCGTCGCCTCCGGGCTGGATTACTTCGGCCCGTCGCAGATCGTGGTAGGGATCGAGCGCGCGGCCGACGAGCGAGGCTATTCGCTCCTGTTGCGGTTGATCCACTGGTCCGACCCGCGCGAGGCCGAGCACGCCCTGGCCACGCTGGCCGGCCGCCAGGTGGACGGCATCATCTGGGCCGCGCCCGAGATCGGCGACAACCGCGCCCGCCTCATGCCTGAGCGCCTGGCCAAGGCGCCCCCCATCGTCTTCATCAACATGGCCCCGCGGCCCGGCATGACCAGCATCTCCATCGACAACCGGCGCGGCGCGCGGCAGGCCGTCGAGCACCTGATCGCCCAGGGCCGGCGCACCATCGGCCTGATCACCGGCCCGCTGGACTGGTGGGAGGCGCGCGAGCGGCAGGCCGGCTGGCATGAGGCGCTGGACGCGGCCGGGCTGCGCGCGGACCCCGCGCTGGTCGCGATCGGCGACTGGTCCACCGTCAGCGGCGAAGAGGGGCTGCGCTGCCTGCTGGCGCGCGTGCCGGAGCTGGACGCCATATTTGTCTCGAACGACCAGATGGCGCTCGGCGCGCTGCGCACGGCGCATCTGTCCGCGCGCAAGGTGCCGGAGGATCTGGCCGTCGTGGGCTTCGACGACCTGCCCGAATCCACCTGCTTCTGGCCGCCGCTGACCACGATGCACCAGCCGCTCCTCGACCTGGGCCGGCGCGCCGTCCACCTGCTGAACGAGATGATGGAGGAGCGCGCGGCCGCCAAAACGCCGCACGCGCGTTCCGTCCCGTGCCTGGACGCCGAGCTCATCGTGCGCGAGAGTTCGGTCAAGGTCGAGGCCGAGGCTGCCAGACATGCGCCGTGCGCCGGACAACAGCACGTGCAGATCGTTTAAACACACCCCTGACATGACATAAGGAGACGACATGAAGACACCCACGCTCGGCGTTATCGTCGGCAACCGCGGCTTCTTCCCCGCGCATCTGGCCGATTCGGGCCGCAAGACGATCCTCCAGGTGCTGGCGGAGGAGGGCATCAACGCGGTTGCGCTCACCCCCGAGGACACCAAATACGGCAGCATCGTGACGCATGCCGACTCGCAGAAGTGCGCGGATCTGTTCAAGGCGCACCGCGACGAGATCATCGGCGTCCTTGTGACCCTGCCGAACTTCGGCGAGGAGAAGGCCATCGCCAATGCGCTGCGCTGGTCCGGACTGAACGTGCCGGTCCTCGTCCAGGCCACCCCGGACGAGCCGGGCAAGATGACGATCGAGAATCGCCGCGACTCCTTCTGCGGCAAGATGTCCACCTGCAATAACCTGTACCAGTACGGCATCAAGTACTCCCTCACCACCCGCCACACCGTGGACCCGACCAGCGCCGAGTTCCGCGCCGACCTGCAACGTTTCGTCGCCACCTGTCGGACCGTGGCCGGGCTGAGGAACGCCCGCGTGGGCATCATCGGCGCGCGGCCCGCGGCCTTCAACACCGTGCGCTTCTCCGAGAAGCTGCTCGAACGCACCGGCATCTCGGTCGAGACCGTGGATCTGTCGGAGATCTTCGGCAAGGCGCTGAAGCTCAACGCGCAGGATCCGAAGGTGACCGCGATGGTCGACAGGATCCACAACTATGTGCCGACGCGCCAGACGCCCCCGGCGGCCATCCTGAAGATGGCGCGGCTGGGCGTGGTGATCGACGACTGGATGTCCGAGAACCGGCTGGTGGCCAGCGCGATCCAGTGCTGGACCGCGATGGAGGAGTTCTACGGCGTCGTGCCCTGCACGCTGATGTCCATCATGAGCAACGAGCTGATGCCCTCGGCCTGCGAGACGGACATCGCGGGCGTCGTCGGCATGTATGCGATGGCGCTGGCCTCGCAGAAGCCCAGCGCGCTGGTGGACTGGAACAACAACTACAGCGACGACCCCGACAAATGCGTGGTGTTCCACTGCTCCAACCTGCCGAAGGACGTGTTCAAGTCCGAGTCGATTCGGCCGGACGACATCATGGTGATGGACTACCAGGCGATCATCGCGGGCACGGTCGGCAAGGAGAACACCTACGGCACGGTGGTGGGCCGGGTCAAGGCCGAGCCGTTCACCTACTGCCGCGTCTCGACCGACGATATCAACGGCCTGATGAGCGCATACGTGGGCGAGGGGGAGCTGACCGACGACCCGCTCTCCACCTTCGGCGGCTACGGCGTGGCGCGCATCCCCAACCTCCAGGGGCTCCTGCGCTATATCTGCGAGAACGGCTTCGAGCACCACGCCGCGATCAACCTGTCGCAGTGCGCGGATGCGGTGGAGGAGGCGCTCGGCAAGTATCTGGAGTGGGACGTCTACCGGCACAGCTAGGGGCCGCGGCCGGCGCGCGGCCCCGCTGAAGGCTGTAGGGCCAGGATGGACACGACACGCATCGCGCTGGTGACGGGCGGCGCGCGCGGCATCGGCCGCGCGACGTGCCTGGCGCTGGCCGCACAGGGCGCGGCGGTCGCGGTTCACTATCGCAGCCGCGCGGACGCGGCCCAGGCGGTCGTCGAGCAGATCCGCGCCGCGGGCGGGGTGGCCATCCCTGTCCAGGCCGACCTGCTCGACCCCGCGGCCGGCGCGCGCCTGGCGGAGCAGGTCCGCGCGGAGCTGGGACCGGTGGACATCCTCGTGAACAATGCCGGCGAGCAGGGCACGGCCGCGGTTGCGGAGCTGGCCGACGCCGAATGGCAGCGCAGCCTCGACCTGAACCTCACCGCGGCGTTCCGGCTGGCGCGGGCCTGCCTGCCCGGCATGCTGGCGCGGCGCTGGGGGCGCATCATCAACGTCTCGTCGCAGGCCGCATACACCGGCTCCGTCCGCCACGCGCACTACGCCGCGGCCAAGGCCGGGCTGCTGGGCTTCACGTTTTCGCTGGCCAAGGAGGTTGGCCCGCACAATGTCACGGCCAACGTGATCGTGCCCGGCCGCATCGAGACGGACATGCTGGCCGAGCAATTGCCCGCGCGCGGGGCGGAGTGGCTGCGACAGACCCCGCTGGGCCGGCTGGGCCGGCCGGAGGAGGTCGCCGCGGCCATCGCGTTCCTGGCGAGCGAGGCGGCCAGCTATATCACCGGCGCGGCGCTGCACGTCGGCGGCGGGCTGGTGATGGGGTAAAGACAGGAGGAACCGATGTCTCTGCCAAAGTTATCTTTCGCTGTGGAGCTGGCTGCCGCGCCGCTGGCCGAGCTTTTCGCCGACCCGGCGGTCATCGAAACGCTGGTCAAGCTGGATGCGGGCGTCGCGCTCGGCACGCTGGATCTTGGCCCGGAGCGGGCTGAGGTGGTGCGCCGATTGAACGAAGCGGGGATCCCGGTCGTCGCGTGGCTGCTCCTCCCCGAAGACCAGGGCTATTGGTTCAACTCAGGCAATGCGCGCGAGGCGACGGAGTTCTACCGCCAGTTCAAGCGGTGGACCGCCGACAACGGCCTGACCTGGGCAGGCGTCGGGGTGGACATCGAGTTCGACCAGCGCGAGATCAAGGCCATCACGTCCGGCCAGGGCCGGAGCTTGCTCCCGAAGGTGCTGCTGCGGGCGTTCGATGCGGAACGTGTGCGCCGTTCAGAACAGGCCTATGCCGCGTTGGTGACGCAGATCCGCAGCGATGGCTACCCGGTCGAGAGCTACGAGATCCCGTTTATGGCGGACGAGCGCAAGGCCGGCTCCACGCTCCTGCGCCGCGTGCTCGGCCTGGTCGACATACCCGTGGACCGCGATGTGTTCATGCTCTATTCCAGCTTCCTGGGCAAGACGGGGGACGCGCTGTTGTGGAGCTACGGGCCCGAGGCCGCGGTGATCGGCGTCGGCAGCACCGGAGGCGGCGTGGAAATGGGGGCCGGGATGCCCGTCCTGACGTGGGACGCGCTCGCCCGCGATCTTCGCCTCGCCCGGCAGTTGGGCAAAGACATCTTCGTGTTCAGCCTCGAAGGGTGCGTCAGACAGGGCTTTCTGCCGCGGCTGGCCGAGCTCGACTGGAATGCGCCGGCGTCCCCGCCTCCGGACGAGGACATCGCGCAGGTGTCAGCCATACGCCGCGCGCTGCAAACGGTTCTGTGGGCCGCGGCCCACCCGCTCGCCGTGCTCCTGGCGCTGGCTGCCCTGGCAGGTCTGTTCCGCGGGCTGGTCGGCTGCGGGGATCAGAAGCGCCGCTGAAGTGGCGCGGCGGCTGACCATCTATCCGAAAGGCGTTCCGGCTGCCTCACCCCCCATCCCCCTCTCCTGACGTGCGAGCCGAAGGCTCGCCCAACGTCAGGAGAGGGGGAGCCGAGGGGGTGAGGTTGGACGCTCAACAGTTCGGATCGATACGAACCTGAGCCACCCCGCGATTTGCCCTTAAACGAGGAACCGGCGCCGCCCCCCAGCAACGCCGGTTCCCCCAACCCCATTCGATCCCACTCTCCCCGGCCCTCGCCCCGCTTGCGAGCGAGGCCGGGTTCAATCTGATCCCCATCACCCGTAAACAATCAATCGCCCCAACGCGTCCTCGTTCTTCGTCCCATGCACCGAGTCGATCCAACCGCTCAATATCAACCCTCGACCATCCGTCTCACACCACACTCTGTCCAGATCGATCAATAAAGCTGTCCCAGATGCGCAACCGGATTCCCCCAAAACCCGGCCGCGGAAGATAGCTAATCGGCCGTCGCCCCATGCAACACGGCCAACCGCTCAAGTGACAGGAGTATAGCCGAAGCCAGCGCGCAATACATCGACCGCACGGACTATTTCCTGTAGGTCTTAAGACCCATGCATATTAAGCGAGCTTTAAAGGGTTCCCCGACGACTGAAGTCACGGCCACCATTGCCAAGTCTGCCTGCGCAGACTGAGACGCGCAAGTCCGTAGGGACCTGGTAAATGTGGCCGCGGTTTCAACCGCCCAAGACAAGCCTTCTAAACAGACTCTAGAAGTCCGATGAAAAAGTCCCCATGAGCGGGGCACGGTGAAACTCGCGCGAAATCGCGGACTTTGGTAGACTGGGTCACGTCAGCCATACGCC
>MWBF01000002.1 GCA_002068935.1 Chloroflexi bacterium ADurb.Bin325 | reverse complement strand
CATGAGCCGGCGGACGTTGTCCTCCACCTCCTGCGGGTCGCGGCCGTCCGCATGGCTGTAGACCGCGGCGCCCTCCCGACACTTGCCGCCCAACAGCTCGTAGACCGGCATGCCGGCGAGCTTGCCCTTGATGTCCCACAGCGCCTGCTCGATGCCGGAGATGGCGTTGTTGAGCACCGGCCCGTTGCGCCAGTAGGAGTGCACCATCGCCATCTGCCAGAACTCCTCGATGCGCGCGACATCGCGGCCGATGGCGAAGGGCTTCAGGTGGTGCTCCAGCGCGGCCGCGACTGCATGCCAGCGCTGGGTGAAGGTCGCGCAGCCCAGCCCGTACAGCCCCGGCTCCGAGGTGATGACCTTGACGACGATCAGCCGTGAGCCTGCTGGCTGGGTCAGGATGACCTTGACATCGGTGATGGTGATCGGTTTTGGCATGGGGAGCTCCTTTACTCATTACTCATTACTCGTTACCGGTATGCATAACGAGTAACGAGTAACGAGTAATGAGGAACGAGTAAACGTTATCGCAGGCGCGCGCCGGACTCGGTATCGAAGAAGTAGAGCCGATCCTCCGGCAGGACGACCTCGATCTCCTCGCCGACGTGCCAGCCGGCCTCGAGGCCGGTGACGAGCGAGAAGGTGAACTCGCCCGCGCGCGCAAAGATGGACTGCTGGCGTCGGCCAAAGTCCGGCTCGATCATCTCGACCGTGCCCTTGACCCGCGGGCCGGCAGGCGCGGGCAGGGCCGGCTCGTACGCGACCGCGTCGTCCGTGTGGACGCCCAGGGTGACGCCGCGGCCCGCGGGGCTGCTCAGCCGGAGGGACGGCGGCAACATCACGCTGAAGCCGCCCACGTGGAGCACGCCGTCGCCGTCTGACGCGCCGGCGAGCAGGTTCATGGGCCGCGGGCCGAGAAACCCGGCCACGAATGCGCTGTTCGGGTCGTTGCGCAGCGTATCGTATGCGCCGATCTGTTCGATGCGGCCGTCGCGCATCACCGCGATGCGGTCGCCCAGCGCCATCGCCTCGACCTGGTCGTGCGTCACGTACAGCGCGGTGATCGAAAAGCGGTTGAGCAGGCGGCGAATCTCGATGCGGGTCTGCGTGCGCAGCTTGGCGTCCAGGTTGGACAGGGGCTCGTCGAACAGGAACAGCTTCGGGTTCCGCACCAGGGCGCGGGCGATGGCGAGCCGCTGCTGCTGGCCGCCGGAGAGCGTGCCCGGCTTGCGGTCGAGCAACTGGCTGAAGCCGAACCCCATGATCTCGGCGGTGATGCGGATGCGCTCCTCGGCCTCGGCGTCGGGCGCGCCGCGCACCTGGAAGAAGAAGCGCAGGTTGCCGCGGCCCTGGAAGTGGGGATAGAGGGCGTAATTCTGAAAGACCATGCCGATGTAGCGATCCTTCACCGGCACATCGCGCACGTTCTCGTGGCCGTAATAGATCTCGCCGCTGTAGCCGGTGTCCAGCCCCGCGATGACGCGCAGCAGGGTGCTCTTGCCGCAGCCGGACGGCCCGACCACGGCGAGCGTCTCGCCGTCCGCGACGGTCAGCGTCACGTTGTCGAGCGCCTTGACGCGGCCCGCGGCCGCGGGCCGGTTGATCTCCGCCTGCGCGGCCATGCGATCCGCAAAGGCGCGGTCGTACTGCTGGCCGGCCTCCCCGCGCGGCCGGCCAGCGGCCCGGTCGAAGCGGCCGACGGGATCGTAGGTGCGCGAGACGTTGACGAGCCGGATCTCTGCCATCAGCTTCCAGCTTCCAATTACAGCGCGTTCAGCCGCGGGAAGAGCGGCTCCAGCGCGCGGTAGGCGTCCTGGAACAGCGCATAGACCGTGTCGTACGCCGCGTGATGCGCGGGGTCGGGCTGCTCGGTCTGGTCCGTGTGGACGAAGCGCCGCGCGACCTCGAACCCATCGTACAGGCCGACGCCGACGCCCGCGGTGATGGCCGCGCCGAAGGAGGTCGCCTCGCCCAACAACTGGGGCCGCAGCACGGGCACGCCGTAGACATCGGCCAGGATCTGCCGCCACACGGCGCTGCGCGCGCCGCCGCCGATGACGCGCATGGCCGCGATGTCCTCCTGCGCGCGGAAGGCGTCCAGGATGGCGCGCAGGTTGAACGCGACCCCTTCGAGCACCGCGCGGCTGACCGCTGCGCGGCCGTGCGCCATGCTCAACCCCACGAATGCCCCGCGCGCCAGCGGGTTCCAGTGGGGGCTGCGCTCGCCGAGCAGATGGGGCAGGAAGAGCAGGCCGTGCGCGCCCGGCGGCTCCGCGGCCACCAGCCAGTCCAGCGAGCCGCCCGCGCTCTGCATCGCGCCGACCGCAAAGTAGAGCCGCGGGTCGGGGTGCACGAAGGTGAACGTGCGCATGAGCGGGTCGTACAGCGGGCGTTCGAGCGCGGTCGCGATCCACGCGGACGAGCCGATGTAGGTGTAGGCGTCGCCCGCGCCGACCACGCCGGAGCCGACCGTCGCGCATGCGCCGTCGCCCGCGCCGATGACGACCGGCGTCCCGGCGACCAGGCCGGTGAGGGTGGCGGCCTTGCGCGTCACCTGGCCGATGACCGTCGCGGAGGGGTGTACGGGCGGCAACATGGCGGCGTCCAGCCCGATGGCCTGGATGATGTCGTCGGCCCAGGTGCGCGCCTCGAGATTGAACAGGTTCGTGCCGGAGGCGTCGGAGAGGTCGGTCGCGATGACGCCCGACAGGGTCATGGCCGCATAGTCCTTCGCCTGCACGATCCAGCGCGTCCGCGCATAGACCTCGGGCTGATGACGCTTGACCCAGAGGGCCTTGGCCGCGGTGTAGGAGGCGCTGGCCCGGTGGCCGGTCCGCCGGTAGACGGCCTCGAACCCGCAGGCTGCGCCCAGGTGCTCCGCCTCGGCCATCGCGCGCTGGTCGGCCCACAGCATCGCGGGCCGCGTCGGCTCGCCGGCCGCGTCCAGGAAGACCGCGCCGTTCATCGTGCCGGAGAAGCTGACCGCCGCGATGGCGGATGCAGGGATCTGCGCCTGGTCGAGCAGCCGTCGCGTGCCCGCATAGATGGCCGTGCGCCAGTCCATCGGGTCCTCCTCCGCCCAGTTCGGGTGCAGATAGGCGGCGGGGTAAGACTCGAAGACGGCCGCGCAGGCCAGGCCGGTCGTCGCGTTGAACAGGGTGGCCTTGTTGCCGGTCGTGCCCAGGTCATGGGCGAGCAGATAGTGGGTAGCGGTCATGCCTGGATTGTACCGTCGCGCGGCGCGAAGGGCAAATCGCGATTGCCGACGGCGGGGCGCTCAGCGGTAGGTGGCTTTTAGAAAGCGCGGGTAATACAGCCGGTCGTCGCTCAGCAGGCTGGTCTGGCTCAGCGAGTTGGTGGCATAGGTCAGGATGAGGTCTGCGCCCGCGCCCATCAGCTCCGGGTGCGCCTTTGCGGCGTAGATCATCACGTCCCGGATGGCGTACTCCTCGGGCCGGTAGAAGACCGTCGCCGCGCTCCATGCGCCGGTCGCCGCGGGCGCGAGCCGGAACGCCAGCTCCGCCTGCGGGAAGCCCACGGTCTGGATGCCCAGGTACTGCTGGAGGGCGGGGTCATAGTGGACCGTGAACTCGGTCTGGCCGCCGGTGTAGAGCGGCGCGGGCAGGCCGGTCAGCTCCTGCTGCGCCGTCCACGCCGCGCCCGTCCACCACTGGGGTCGTGCGAGATCGTCGGCCAGCACCTCGGCCACCGGCCAGCGCACCAGATAGATGTCGTGGCTCGGCTCCTGGACGCCGTAGACATAGACATAACCGTCGGAGACCAGCGCCGCGCCCGATATCAGCACGCCGTAGTCGTTGGCGGGCGTGTCGAGCCAGGTGAGTTCCCATTCGGCCGGCGGCCCGGCGATGCCGGTGAGCCTGGCCGCGGCCCAGCCCTCGGTGGCGAAGCCCAGCCCGCCGATCGACTTGCGCACGACCATCAGGAAGACGATCACCCGGTCGTCGAGCCTGACGCCGTGGCCGGGCCAGTACCACAGGTTGCCCCGCTCCGGGAAGAAGGAGGAGGGGAGGTAGTCGATCAGCGGCCAGTAGAAGTCCATCTCCGCGATCGAGGGGTCGTAGCCGGTCTGCACCCCGATGCTGTTGCGGATCATGAGCGCGCCCTGCCGCGAGCGGCGCGCGTCGTAGGTGATGAAGGTGTCGCCGAACAGCCAGAGCACGCGACCGTCGCCCAGGTCGATGGAGTATGCATCGTCGGAGCCGAGCCAGTGGGGGTCGCCCCGGAAGAGGTTGTCGGCCTCAGGCCAGGGCTCGGCGTGGATGTCGGGCAGCACGCGCGGGGCCGCGGCGACGGTCGGCGGCGCTTCTGTCGCTGTTGCTGCCGCGGTCGGCGGCCGTGGCTGCGGCTGCATGACGCCTTCCTGGCAGCCGCTGACGGCCGCGGCCAACAGGATCAGGGTCAACACCAGAAGGCTCTTGCGCGGCATGCATGGATCCTTTTGGGCGGTTGGCCCCCATCCCCCGACCCCTTCCCCCGTCCCGACGGGGGAAGGGGCGCACTCCCTCCCCTGCGCAGCGGGGGAGGGCCGGGGTGGGGGCCAACCGCCCCCTGAGCAAGGCTTACGCCATCAGCAGGTACGGCTCCTCGACCAGCCCCTTGATGTATTGCAGGAAGCGGGCCGCGGGCGCGCCGTCGATGATGCGATGATCGAACACGAGGCTGAACGTCACCATCTGGCGCAGCACGGGCGCGTTCGGGCTTTCGGGCCGATACACCCACTTGGGCGCGATGCGGCCGACGCCGAGGATCGCGGCCTCCGGCAGGTTGATGACCGGCGTGAACGCGTCGATGTCGTGCATCCCCAGGTTCGTGATGGTGAACGTGCCGCCGCTCAGGTCGTCGGGCAGCGAGCGGCCCTTGCGCGCGCGATCCACCAGGTTGCGGAACTCCGCGCCGAACTGCTGCAACGTCTTGGTGTCCGCATCGCGGATGACCGGCACGAGCAGCCCGCGCTCGGTGTCGACCGCCATGCCCAGGTTGACGTGGCCCAGCAGCTCGATGGCGTCCGCCGCGAGCCGCGCGTTCATGTAGGGGAACTTGCGCAGCGCCTTGGCGACGATGAGCGCCAGCAGGTCGTTGTAGCCGGGCGCAAAGCCCCACTCCTCGCTGACGCGCGCCTTGAGCCGCTCGCGCATCGCGACGAACTCGGTCGCATCGGCCTCGGTGACGAGGGTGACGCGCGCGGTCGTGTGGACGCTCGCGGCCATCCGGTCGACGATGATCGCGCGCACGCCCTTGAGCGGGATGCGCTCGGCAACATCGGCGACGGGCAGCGCGGTCGGCGCGGGCGCGACAGGCGCGGGCCGTGCAACGACCGCGGGCGCCTCGGCCGCCGCGCGGGCAGCCTCGACATCCTCGCGGGTGATCTTGCCGCCCGGCCCGGTGCCCGTGAGCTGGCGCAGATCGACGCCGATCTCAGCGGCCAGCTTCTCGGCCAGCGGGGTCGCCTTGGGCGCGGCCGCGAGATAGGCGAGCACGTCCTTCTCGGTCACGCGCACGCCGCCGCCGCCGGTCGGCGTGACCTGCGCGAGATCCACCTGCCGCTCTCCGGCGAGCTTGCGCGCGCGCGGGGACGCAAAGGTCTTGGACGGAGCCGCAGAGGGCTCAGAGGCAGCAGAGACCTTTTCTTGCGTCTCCGCGGCCTGTGCTTCCTCAGCAGCCTCAGCGCTCTCTGTGGCCGGGGCTTCTTCCGCCCCGATCGCCCCCGCCTTGAACTGGAGATCCTTGGCGCCGATGAGCGCGACGACTTCCAGCACGGGCACGGTCTGGCCGACCTCGTAGGGGCCGCGATGGAGGAAGCCCGCGCCCTCCGCCTCGACGAAGAAGGTCGTCTTGTCCGTCTCGATCTCCAGGATCTCCTGGCCCTTCTTGATCTCGTCGCCGTCTTCGGCCAGCCACTGGACGATCTTGACCTCTTCGACGGTCTGGCCGTATTTCGGGATGTAGACCTCGGTCGTCTTCGGCGCCATCAGCTTACCACCTTTCGACAGGCCGCCACGATGCGGGCGGTATTCGGGATTGCGATGTCTTCCAGGATTTCGGCGCGCGGGACCGGTACGTTGAGCGCCGCGACGCGCACCATCGGTGCATCCAGATAGTCGAAGGCGTGGTCGTTGACCTGCGCCATGACCTCGTTGATGAAGCTCGTGTTCTCGTAGGCCTCGGTCACGCCGACCAGGCGGCCCGTCTTCTTGACGGAGGCCAGGATAGTCTCCAGATCCAGCGGCTTGAGGCTGCGGAGGTCGATGACCTCCACGTCGATGCCTTCCTTTGCCAATATCTCGGCCGCCTCCAGCGAGCGGTACACCATGCGCGAGTAGGTGACGAGCGTGATGTCCTTGCCGGCGCGCTTGATATCGGCCACGCCGAGCGGGATCATGTAGTCCTGCTCCGGCACGGGGCCTTTCTGGCCGTATAGCATCTTGTGCTCGATGAACATGACCGGGTTGTCGTCGCGGATGGCCGCCTTGAGCAGGCCCTTGGCGTCGTAGGGCGTGGAGGGCATGACCACGTAGATGCCGGGGAAGTGCGTCCACAGCGCCTCGAGGCTCTGCGAGTGGTGCGCGGCGATGGCGCGGCCCGCGCCGCCCTCGGTGCGGATGACCATCGGGACGCTGGTCTTGCCGCCGAACATATAGCGGTTCTTTGCGCCCTGGTTGGCGATCTGATCCATCGCCAGCGGGGTGAAGTCGACGTACATGATCTCCGCGATCGGGCGCATGCCGACCATGGCCGCGCCGACCGCCGCGCCGCCGATGGTGGCCTCGGAGATGGGCGTGTCGATCACGCGCCACTCGCCGAACTCAGCGAACAGGCCGCGCGTCGCGCCGTAAGCGCCGCCGTACAGCCCGACATCCTCGCCCATGATGAACACGCGCTCGTCGCGGTTCATCTCCTCGCGCGCGGCCTCGACCAGCGCGGCCGCATAGCTGATCTCCTTCATCGGAACCGTCGTCGGCTCCTTCTTCTCGGCGAGATGCACCTGCGCCCGCAGCTCGGCCTCCGCGGCGATGTCCGCCGCGGTGTGCTTGAGCGGGGCGTATACGTCGGTCTCGACCTCGCTCGGATCGGGCACGGGAGAGGCCTCGGCGTACGCCATCGCGGCGTCCAGCTTGTTGTCCACGAACTCATCGAGCTGCTCGTACTCCGCCTCCTGGAGCTGCCCGACCGCCAGCATCCCGCCGCGCAGCACCTCGATGGGGTCGCGGTCGCGCCACTCGCGCTCCTCGTCCTTCGTGCGATATGCGCGCGGGTCAGAGTGGCTGTGCCCGAAGTAGCGATAGGTCTTGGCCTCGATGAGCGTGGGGCCTTCGCCGTTGCGGGCGCGCTCGGCAGCCTTCGCCACCGCCGCGCGCACGGCCACCGCATCCATGCCGTCCACCACCTCGCCCGGGATGCCGTAGGCGCAGGCGCGGGCGGCGATGTTGGGCAGCTTGGACACCTTGGCCCACGGCACCGACATGCCGTACTGGTTGTTCTCGGCCACGAAGACGACCGGCAGATCCCAGAGGCTCGCCATGTTGAGCGCCTCGTGGAAGGTGCCCTCGTTCGATGCGCCGTCACCAAAGAAGCAGAGGACGACGCGATCGGTCCCCTGGAGCTTCTGCGCGAGCGCCGCGCCGACGGCCACGGGCAGGTTGCCGCCGACGATGCCGGTCGCGCCCAGGTTGCCGTGGGCCACGTCCGCGATGTGCATGGAGCCGCCCTTGCCCTTGCAGTAGCCGCCCGACTTGCCCAGCACCTCGGCCATCATGCGGTTGTAGTGCATCTGCTTGTCGTCGGGGCTGTGCGCGGCCTTGTCGCCGTGCGCATGCGCGTGGCCGTGGCCGCGGTGGGTGCTGGTGATGAAGTCGTTGTCGCGCAGCGCCGCGACCGCGCCGACCGCGGTCGCCTCGGAGCCGGCGTAGAGGTGCGATGCGCCCTTGAGGACGGCCTTGGTCAACAGGCTCGAGATCTTCTCTTCCAGCGCCCGGATCTCCTTCATCTGGCGCAGCATGTCCATCAGCTCTTCCTTGCTGAGCTCCTGTTCTTCGATCAGCGCGGAGAGAGCAACCGGGTCTAGGGCTGGTAGGGGTTGGGGATAAGTCACTTTTTCCTCCATGTGGAATGGATGCGTTTCAAACCTGGATCACATCGACCCCGGCCTGGCGGATGCGGGCCACGAGTTCTGCCGGGGCATAGGTGTCGGTGATGATGTGGGCGACCTGCGAGATGTCGGCAAAGGAGGCCAGCCCGACCCGGCCCCATTTGGTGGCGTCGAACACGGCCACGACCGTGCGGCACATCGCGACGAGCGGGCGCTTGATCTCGGCCTCCTCCGCGCTGACGTCGGTCAGCCCTTCCGCCAGGCTGACGCCGTGAGCGCCGAAGAAGCCCTTCTGGATGTTGAAGCGCCGGAGCATGTCCAGCCCGCCGGTGCTGACGATGGAGGCGGTGTCCTTGCGCACGGTGCCCCCGATGACCACGACCGTGACGCCGGCCGCGTCGAGCAGCTCCTGGGCGACGGCCAGCCCGTTGGTGATGACGGTGACGTAGCGGTGCGCCTTGAGATTCCCGGCAATGGCGAGGGCCGTGCTGCTGCTGTCGAGGATGATGGCGTCGCCGTCGGCCACGAGGCGCGCGGCCGCCGCGCCGATGTGGGCCTTCTGCTGGACCTGCTGCTGCAGGCGTTGGCCGAGCGAGAGGACCGGCAAGCTGGCCGTCGCGGGTATCGCGCCGCCGTGCGTGCGCACGATGAGGTTGTCATCGGCGAGCGCTTGCAGGTCGCCGCGAATCGTGACTTCGGAGACGCCGAACTCCTGGCTGAGCTCGATCACGGCGACCCGTCCCGCCTGGCTGACCCGGCCCAGGATCTCCTGGCGTCTCTCGGCCACAGACAGTTCTTTCATGTCCGTCCCCGGTGAACTTACGAATGCTTGCGATTGCTTTCAATATACTTCACATTGCGGGGACTGTCAAGAATCGCGCGGGACGTTTGGCGGGCGCGCGGCGATTGCGCGGCGATTGCCGAAGGGGACGCCCGGTGTTACACTGTGCAGCCACAGAGGAGGAAGACACATGCGACGAACGGACAAGGAGATTACCGACCCGGCGCTGATCGACTGGGTCATCCGGCAGGCGGTGGTCTGTCGGCTGGGGCTAAGTCAGGGCGGCCGGGCGTATATCGTGCCGCTGTCGTTCGGCTACGACGGGCGGTGCATCTACTTCCACACCGCGGCGGAGGGCCGCAAGCTGGAGATGTTGGCGGCCAACCCGCACGTCTGCTTCGAGCTGGAGCACGATGTGCATGTGATCCCGCACGAGACGCGGGCCTGCGCGTGGTCGATGTCGTTCTACAGCGTGATGGGCACGGGCGTGGTACACGAGATCACCGCGCCGGACGAGAAGGTCGCGGCCTTGCAGGCCATCGTCGGGCATTATTCGCCGCGGACATGGGACATCAGCGCGGCGGACACGCAGACGGTGCGCGTGTGGCGGCTGGAGATTGCGGAGATGACGGGGAAGAAGTCGAAGGATAAGGCGGCCGCGGCCGACGATTGAAGATTGGCGCGGCCGCGGCCCCGCGCTGAAAATGGCCGCCCCTTCGACTGCGTCCGCACTGCGTGCGTCCTCCGCTCAGGGTGCTTCCTTAAGCTTTCCATAAGCGAGCCGGAGCATCCTGAGCGGGTTGTACGGCTCAACGTAGCTGACGACGAAAGGTCAGTCGAAGGAGCGGACGTGAGGGCCGCCCCTTCGACTGCGTCCGCACTGCGTGCGTCCTCCGCTCAGGGTGCTTCCTTAAGCTTTCCATAAGCGAGCCAGAGCATACTGAGCGGGTTGTACGGCTCAACGTAGCTGACGACGAAAGGCCAGTCGAAGGATGCTCCCAGATATTTTTAGAGCAGGCCGCGGCTCACGCCGGCGTCGCGCCGCGCACGAACGCGGCCAGGTCGGCCTTGAGCTGCGCCAGCGACGGCAGGTGGATGTACATCATGTGGCCGGCCTCGTAATAGGCCAGCGTGATGTTGTCCCACAGGCTGGGGTCCAGCCCCAGATGGCTGACCGTGTACTCGCTCGCAAAGTAGGGCGTCGCCAGGTCGTAGTAGCCGTTTGCGACAAACACCTTCAGGTGCGGGTTCATGTGGATGGCCTTGCGGAGGGTGTCGGCTACATTGACGTAACGGTTCTCGTGCTCCGCATAGCTCCAGTTCTTCCAGACCTTGTCGGAGAGGATCTCGTAGGGCAGGTCGCTCTCGAAGCCCAGGTCGCGGCGCACGTAGTCGTTGAACGCCGCGGTGTACGGCCCCATGATCGCGCTCATGCTGGGGTCATGCTCGAACCGCTCGCCCGCGCTGTCGCGGTCGAGGCCGATGAAGCGGCTGTCCAGGCGGCCCACGGTGCGCCGCCGGTCGCGCAGCAGCTCCTTGGTGAAGCGCATGATCTCGATGCGCAGATCCGTCCGGTCGAGATAGTCGGCGCTCAGCCCGGTCAGCCGCGCGAGCTGGGCGATGACATGCGCGCGGCTGTCGGCGGGCAGGTCGTTCCCGCGCAGCAGCGCCAGCGCATACTCGCCAAGCGCAAACGCCCGCGCCTCGGCCAGCGTCGCGGCGAGGTCCGCCTGCAGGTCGGCCGCGAGTCGCCGGTGATACCAGGCGGTGGCCGTATAGGTCGGCAGGAAGAGAATGTACGGCAGGTCGTTGCCCGGATGGAACTCCGCGGTGCCGAAGTCGAGGATGGCCGAGATGAGCATGACGCCGTTGAGATAGAGGCCGTGGCGCTCCTGCAAGTAGCCCGCCAGGCCTGCGGCGCGCGTCGTGCCGTAGCTCTCGCCGACGAGGAACTTGGGCGAGAGCCACCGGCCGTAGCGCGTGGTGAACAGCCGGATGAAATCGCCGACAGACTCGATGTCGGGCTTGAAGCTGTGGAATTCTTTCGCCTTCTCCCCCTCGACCGGCCGGCTGTAGCCGGTGCTGACCGGGTCGATGAACACCAGATCCGTCACATCGAGCAGGGTGTGCGCGTTCTCCACCAGTCGATAGGGCGGGGGCAGCGCGCTGCCGTCGTCCGCCATGAGCACGCGCCGCGGGCCGAGCGCGCCCAGGTGCAGCCAAACCGAGGATGACCCCGGGCCACCGTTGAAGGAGAAGGTCAGCGGCCGGCTGGCCGGGTCGGCCACGCCATCGCGCATGTAGGCGACGAAGAAGAAGGTGGCCTTCGGCTTCTCCCCCTCAGACGCGCCGTCCTGCTCCCCGCGCTTCTCCGACTCCTGTTTCAGCACGAGCGTGCCGGCGGTCACAGTGTAGCGGATGACCTGTCCATCCACCGTGACCGTGTGCTGCGTCGTGACGATCTGATCCGTCGGGGCCGGCTGTGCATCCTTTGCGCTTGCTTCTGCCATCGTATGAAGCCTTTCGAGGGTTGTGATCGGACTGCCGTTGGCGTCGAGGATACTCCAGGGGCGGCGGCTTGTCAATCGGAGCGGAGGGCTGCCTCTTTCTTTGACGCCCGGCAGCCGATGTGCTATCGTGCAGCCGCCCTCGCGCCAGGGCGCGATCCGGTATCTGCGACCCTAGAGACTGCCGATGAAGCAACGCAACGCCCGCCTGACCATTCTCTTCTGCCGCCTGGCCTCGTTCGTCCAGGCCATCGTCATCAACCTCGCGCCGGTGCTGTTCATCCCGCTGCGCGAGGAGTTCGGCCTGACCTACGAGCAGATCGGCCGTCTCATCCTGATCAACTTCGCCACCCAGGTGGCGACGGATCTGATCTTCGGGTATATCGTGGATCGGCTCGGCCCCAAGCCCTTCGTGGTCGCGGCCAACGTGCTGTCCGCGTTGGGGCTGTGGGTCTTTGCGCTGACGCCGGGGCTGTTTGCGAACCCGTATCATGGGCTGATTGCCGGCACGGTCATCTTCTCCATGGGCTCCGGCCTGCTGGAACTGCTGGTGAGCCCGATCGTCAACTCCCTGCCGTCCGACCAGAAGGCGTCGGACATGGCGCTGATGCACTCGTTCTACGCCTGGGGCCAGGCCACCGTGATCCTGTTGACCACCGTGCTCCTCTTCATCATCGGTCGCGAGCACTGGCGCGCGATCGCGCTGATCTGGACCGTGCTGCCGATCACCACGGCCATCGGCTTCATGACGCTGTACATCCCGCGCTTCGTCGAGGAGCAGCACCGCCATCGGCTGCGCGACCTGGTGCGCATCCCGTCGTTCCTGGTCGCGGTCGTCACCATCGGGCTGGCCGGGGCCAGCGAGCTTTCCATCGCCCAGTGGACCTCCGCGTTTGCGGAGAAGGGCCTCGGCCTGCCGAAGGTGATCGGCGATGTGGGCGGGCTGGTGCTGTTTGCGGTGGCGCTCGGCCTGGGCCGCATCTGGTTCGGGCTGCGGGGCGAGAAGGCCGCGCAGTCCCTCGGCCTTTACCGCTACATGATCGTCGGCGCGGCAGCCGCGGTGGTCGCCTACCTGGTCGCGTCGCTGTCGCCCTGGCCGCTCCTGTCTCTGGCCGGCTGCGTGCTCGCGGGGCTGGCGGTCAGCCTGCTCTGGCCGGGCATGCTGTCGGTGACGGCCGCGCGCTTCCCGCTGGCCGGCGCATCGATGTTTGCGATCATGTCGGCCTCCGGCGACCTGGGCGGCGCATTTGCGCCGTGGTTCGTGGGCATCGTGGCCGACCGCGCGCCGTTCCTGCTCAACTGGTCGGGCCAGCTCTTTGCCGGCGGCCTGACCGCGGAGGAGGCCGGCCTGCGGAGCGGGCTGCTGCTGGCGACGGTCTACCCGCTGGTCATGGTGATCCTGCTGCTGCGCTTGCAGGCGACCGCGCGGCGCAGCGCGCAAAGGATAGAACGCTGATGACGCCGACCAAAGATGATTTCCATGATTCTCTTCCCATGGCGATCATGAGCATCGGTGCAATCGGCGCCCTGTGATGTCTTCGCTTTCGCTGCCAGCGACGGATTATGCGTCTATCCGAAAACCTGGGGCTGGTCAGGGACTGGCCAAAATACTTTTCGGATAGGTTATGGACATTCTGCACGTGAGGGATAATCGATGACGGACAGGCTGAATACCCTGGAACTGACGTCGAACGGTTTTGCGCTCGACATGTCGCCGCGGCGCATCGGCTGGCTGACGCCGTCCGATCCGGCCCGGCCATACGCCGAGCTGTGGGAGCAGTATCGGGCCCAGGGCTATCTGTGGCTCAAGGGCATCCTGGATCGCCGGGCGGTGCTCGATTTCCGCCGCCGGTTCTTTGCCGCGTTTGCGGAGCTCGGCCTCCTCGCGGCGGGGAGCGACCCGGAGGCGGGGCTTTATGCGGGCGGCGGGGAGGATGCGGCCGCGTGTCACAAGCAGCTCGTCGAGGCCACCCGCTGGGCGGCCTACGAGGCCTTCTGTCTGATGGCCCCGATCCGCGACTTCTATGAGGCGGTGTTGGGCGGGCCGGTCTATCTGCACGGCCGCAAGATCATCCGCTACTCGAAGCCGGGCGACCGCTTCGCGACCCCGGCCCACTACGACCTCACCTATCTGCGCGCGGGCACGGAGCGCGTGTACACCAGTTGGATCCCCATCGGCGACACGCCCGTGGAGATGGGTGGGCTGATCTATCTCGAAGGGTCGGACGGCTGGGGCCGCGAGATCGAGGCCGAGCTGTCCGCGAAGAATGCCGACCTGCCGCCGGAGGAGCGCATCAGCGCATACAACCGCAACATGGCTGAGGGCGGCTGGCTGACGAAGGACGCGCCCAGCCTGGCCGAGCGGCAGGACACGCGCTGGCTGGCCGCGGACTACGAGGCCGGCGACATGGTCGTCCACAGCGGGTACATGATCCACGCCGCGACGCAGAACGTGGATGACCGCGGGCGCATCCGCCTCTCGACGGACATCCGCTATCAGCTCGTGCGCGACCCCATCGACCAGCGATGGGCGAAGCCCTGGTCGCCCGGCGACAACCTGTAGGCGGCGGCCGGGATGCTGATGACGCTGAGGGTCATGGCCGTCAGCGCCATCAGCGTTCTATCCAACATACGGGATCGTCTGCGGGCCTTCGGGCAGCACGCAGATGGTTGCGTCGGGGCCGTAGCGCTCCCGTAACTGCGCGAGCGTCTGTTCGATGGATGCGCAGGGCAGCAGCAGCGCCCGGCGGATCTGCTCGTCCGTGAGGTAATCGCTGCGCACGTACACCTCGGCCTTGAGCTGGATCTGCGCCTGGACCTGCGCCTGCCACTGATCCTGCTTCAGGAAGCCCGGCGCGGTGATGGTCTCGAGCAGCTCGCGCGGGGAGCGCGCCGCGGCCAGCAGTTGCCCGTAGAGGCCGTGGTCCGGGATGCCGTCCCAGCACTCCGCCGCGATGATGATCGCGCCGCCGGGCCTGACGATCTGGCTGGCCGCGCTCATCCCCTTGACGGCCTGGTACAGGTTCAGATCGAGCGGATAGCCGGAGTTCGTCGTCACCACGATATCGAACGGGGCCGCGACCGGCGCCATCGCGGTCTCCCGCACGAATGCGCAGCCGGCTGCGTGCGCGACATCCAGGTCGCCCGCAAACACGCCCGTGATGGCCTTGTCGCGGTTGAGCGCCACGTTGACGAGGAAGGTCCCGCCCACCAGGCGCGCGACCTCCATGACCTCTTCCCAGATCGGGTTGCCCGCGGTCACGCCCCAGGTCGCCTGCGGGTGCGCGATCATGCCGGCGTCGTGGTTGCCCAGCACCGTCTGCTGGCCGGCCATGCCCGGCATGAGCGCCTTGCCGCCGCCGGAGAAGCCCGCAAAGAAGTGCGGCTCGATGAAGCCGGTGAGCACCTTCACATCGCACGAGACGATCTCCCGGTCGAGCCAGATGGCGTGCCCGCGCTGTGTCACGCCGAGGCAGACCTGCGTCGCGGGGTCGAACGCGTTGTTCTGGACGACCCGATACTCGTCCAGCAGCCCGCCGATCATGCCGCGCAGCTCCGCGTCGGTGTTGCGGCGGTGCGTGCCCAGCGCGTTGAACAGCGTGATCTGCGCGCGCGGGACGTGCTGTAGCTCGGCCAGGACCGCGGGCAGGATCAGATGGTGCGGCGTCGCGCGCGTGATGTCGCTGAAGATGACGCCCACCCGGTCGCCCGGCCGGACGCGCTCGGCCAGCGGCGGCGCATGGCGCGGCGCGCGCAGCGCGGCCGTGAGCGCGGCCGCGGGGTCCGGCAGCGCCGGGACGTAGCGCGGGGCGACGACCGTGACCGGCCAGTCGTCCGGCAGGTCGAGCGGCAGCCCGTGACGGCCGTAGGCCAGTTCGATATGCATGTTGCGACCTCACCAGGATAGATGGCAGCCCGATAGCAAGCGCGATGACGGAAATGATAGCATTATCGGGTATGATAGCGCAAAGACCTGAAACTACGGGAGGGGCGAAGCGATGGCGAACGAGACGATCTCAAAGTTGATCGAAGACCTGGGCGGCAGTTGGCGTCAGCGCCGCGACGCGCGCGATCTGCTTCAGGCGATGGGACCGGCCGCGGTCCCCGAGCTGGCCGCGGCCGCGCAGGCCGCAAACGATCAGGTGCGCTGGGAGGCGCTGAAGATCCTGTCGGAGCGGCTCGACCCGGCCCTGGCGCCCCTGTTCATCGACGCGCTGGTGCGCGAGCAGAACGAGGGCAATCGCTGGGTGGCGTCCCACGCGCTGATGAACCTGGGCCCCGCGGCCCTGCGCCCGCTGCTGGAGAGCCTGGTGCAGCGGGCCGACTCCGCCTCGCTCCGCGAGGGCGCACATGCGATCTTGTACACGCTGGCGAAGCAGCAGGCGCTGCCGACGGGCAGCGTCGATACGCTCATCAAGCCGGTGCTGGTCGCGCTGGAGCGGCTGGATCCGGCCGTCCACGTCCCCTTTGCGGCCCACCGCGCCCTCGATGCGATGGCCGGCCGGCCGCTGGTGTAGCGCTTCGCTACGAACCTGTTTCGAGGAACCCATATGGAAAACATCTCCGACGCCCACGAGCAGGGCCGGCTCCCGCGCGCCTATCTGCTGGAGCTGACGCGCTGGAACACGCCCAGCATCTACAACGGCTGGGAACAGGTCACGCGGTGCAACCCGGGCCGCGAGTGCTTTAACCTGGAGGAGGCGCGCGACTTCATGCCCCAGATGGGGCCGATGGCCGGCTATGCGGTCACGCTGCAGATCCAGCCGGGGAACCCGGCGCACCGCCGCGGCAACCCGCAGGCCTGGGCGGAATATCGCCGCTACGTCGCGAGCGTGCCGGGGCCGAAGATCGTCGTCATCCAGGATCTCGACAAGCCCGCGCTCTACGGCTCGTTCTGGGGCGAGGTCAATTCCAGCGTCCACCGGGCGCTCGGCTGCGTGGGCACGATCACCGACGGCGGCATCCGCGACCTGGACGAGATGACGGCGGTCGGCTTCAAGGCGCTGGCGCGGCGGCTGTGCGTCGGCCACGCGTTCAACTACCCGGTGGCCTGGGACTGCGAGGTCGAGGTCTTCGGGGTGCGCGTCCAGCCGGGCCAGCTCATCCATGCGGACAAGCACGGCTTTCTGGTGTTGCCGCGCGAGGACGAGGCCGCGGTGCTGGATGCGGCGCGCTTTATGGACAGCAACGAGTGTCACACGGTCATCGCGGCCGCGCGCAGCAGCACGGGCCGGACGCTGACGGATGCGGTAGAGACGATCAACCGGGCGTCGGGAGTATTCCGCGAGGCCGCCCGCGCCCGGTTCGGCGCGCCGGGGGAGTGGTAGGGGCCTCACCCCCTCGACTCCCCCTCTCCTGAACTGGAGTTCAGGAGAGGGGGCTGGGGGGTGAGGTCAGGCTTAGAGCCTATCCGAAAACCCGCTGGGGCCGGTCTCCGACCGTGCCCCTGGCTCGGTCGGAGACCGGCCAGAGCAATTTTCGGATAGATTCTTAGCGTTCTATTCTTCCTCTTACCCCAACAAGCGCGCGCTGAGCCGCTGGACCCAGGCGATGTGCCCCTCCAGCGCGGCGCTGAGGCGGGCCGGATCGCTGTCGTAGCCGAGCCGCCGCGCCAGGAACGCAAACTCCTCGCCGCCGGGCGCGGGCACGGCCAGATCCCTGTTGTTCCCGCGCACCATGCGCAGCGCGTTGATGAGCTGTTGCAGGAACACGAGCGCGCCGGCCAGCCGCGCCGCGTTTTCGTCCGAGATGATGTTCGCCCGCGCCAGCGCGGCGATCGCATCCGCGGTGTTGGTCACGCGCAGCGCGGGGTCGCGGTGGCCGTGTGTCACCTGCAAGCCCTGCACGATATACTCGACATCGACCAGGCCCCCGCGGCTGAACTTGGCGTTGATGGTCCCCGGCGTGACGAGGTGGCGGAGCTGGCGCTCGCGCAGCGCGCGCATGGCCGCCACATCGAAGGGCGTGGCGGTGTAGACGAAGCTGTCGCGCAGGTCGGCGAGCAGCTCGCCCAGGCCCGGATCGCCCGCGATAGGGCGCAGCTTGACGAGGGCCTGCCGCTCGTAGCCCCAGGCCGGCCCGTCGGCCGCGAAATAGCGGCGGAACGCCTCCAGCGACACCGCGAGGCTGCCCGCCTTGCCGTAGGGCCGCAGTTGCAGGTCGATCTCGAAGATGCCCTCGCGGCGCGCGCGGATGGCGCGGCCCAGCTCCACGACCAGTTTCTCGTAGAACTCCGCGGCGTCGATCACGCGCGGGCCGGCCGTGTCGCCCGCGGCCTCGTAGACGAACATCAGCTCGACATCCGAGGCAAAGCCCAGCTCGCGGCCGCCGGCCTTGCCCAGCGCAGCGAGACAATAGCGCGCCGGCGCTGCGGGCGCCCCGTACTGTGCGGCCAGTTCTGCGTGACACCGCTCGACCGCGGCCGCCAGCACTACCTCCGCCAGGTCGGTCAGCTCGCGCGCAAAGTCGGCATAGGCGGGCGTGTGGCCGAGGATGTGGCGCATGTCGATGCGGAACATCTCGCGGTCCTTGAAGGCGTTGAGCGCGTCCCGCCAGTCGCCGGCCCCGGCCTGCCCGTTCTCCAGGGCGACGGCCAGCGCGACCGCCAGCTCGGCGCGGCTGCGCCCCGCGGCCAGCGTGTCCACGTTCTCGACGACGGGGAAGAGGTTGGCGTACTGCATGCGCAGGAAGTCGTCCCACAGGAACTCGCTGACGCCGAGCAGTCGCGCCAGCGCATCCAGCACCTCGGGCCGCTCCAGCGAGGCCAGCTCGTCGGGCCAGGAGGGGCGGCTGAACAGCTCGCCCAGGTATTCGTTGAAGTGGAGCAGCGCGGACTCCGGGTTGGGCGAGCGGGGCAGGAGATGGGTGAAGTGCTTGACCAGGACGGTCGCCGCGCGCAGCTCGCGCTGCCGCGGCTCGGCCACGATCTTCTGGCCCCGGTCGTCGGTCACGTAGAGCGTGTCCTGTACGCGGTCGCCGGCGGAGGTGACGAAGACCTGCGCGATGTGGACGCGGTTCAACGCCAGCGCGTTCGTGAACTCGTAGAGGAAGCCGGGCGTGTCCGCGCCGCCGATGCGCAGCACCGTGTAGGCGTCGGACGCGGCGTTGTCGATCGTGATGTCCACCGGCGGCAGGGTGGGCGGCGCGGACGGGTTGACGCGCAGGGTCGCGGCGATCCGCTTGGCCAGCTCGCCCTGGGCCACGCGCGGCTGTCGCGCCTGGAGATGGCGCAGCAGGCCGGTCAGGTCCGCGGCGTAGCGCTGCCAGAGGTCGGGCGCGGCCCGAAGCTCGCCGGACAGGCGCACCGGCTCCACGGTGAACACGTCCACGATCTTGCGCTGCGAACCCGCGCGCTCGTCCGGCTCATAAGTGTGGACGTTGCCGTCCACGATGCTGAACCCATAGGCGAAGAAGAGGCCGCCGATGAGCGACAGCACGCCGAGATAATCGTAGCCGACGATGGTGACGCGCCATATCGTCTCTGCGCCGGCCGCGTCGGCGGGCAGCGCGGCCGCGGCCACGCCGACGGGCTGTTCGGCGGTCAGCGCGGCGGCCATCTCCGCATGCAGTTCGATCTCCGCAGGCTCGAAGATCGTGCGGTAGTCGGCCGGCATGCGCTCCAGGTGCGCGCGGGCCAGGGCGGAAACGGGCGGATCGAGCGACATTGCGGTCCCCCTTGTGCGGTCATCGTGGTTCATGGTCGTGCGCGGACGCGCCATCGCGGGCGGCGCGGCGAGGTGGCGCAGATAGACCCCGCGCACGGCCGCGCTGTGCTGCTGATACTGGGCCACGAAGTCCGGCCCCGCGGCGCGGCCCTCGAAGCCCAGCCGCCGCGCCAGATAGCGCAGATCCGCGGCGTCCTCGGGCAGGACGTGCGTCTGGCGATAATCCAGGAGTTGCAGATAGTGCTCGACGGTGCGCAGGAAGGTGTAGCCCTCGCTCAGGATGCGGTGATCCTCGAAGGAGAGGAAGCCGTTGTCGGTGAGGCGCGCCAGCGCCGCGAGGGTGTTGCCGGAGCGCAGCTCGGGGTGCGCGCCGCCGTGGGCCAGTTGCAGGTACTGCGCGACGAACTCGACGTCGCGGATGGAGCCCTCGCCCAGCTTCACCTCGCCCCAGATGCGCCCCGTCTGGCGCAGGTGCTCCTCGGTCAGCTGCTTCATGCCGTATACCTCGGCGCGCACGGCCTCGGGGCCGCTGGCGAAGAGCAGCGGCTCGGCCCGCGCGAGCAGCGCGTCGCCGACCAGCTCGTCGCCAGCGATGACCCGGCCGCGCAGGAGGGCCTGCTTCTCCCACAGCCGCGCGTGCTGGCGCAGATAGCGGAGATAGCTGTTGACGGTCGGCGCGAGCGGCCCGACCCTGCCCCAGGGCCGCAGCCGCATATCGACCCGGTAGAGGAAGCCCTCCGCGGTGGCCTCGGTCAGCGCGGCGATGAGCCGTTCGCCGAGCCGGGTGTAGGCGCGGCGGTGCGCCTCGCTGTAGCCCTCGCCCACGAGGAACAGCAGATCCACGTCCGAGCTGTAGTTCAGCTCCCCGCCGCCCAGCTTGCCCAGCGCCAGCACCGCAAAGCCGGCGGGCGAGATGCCGGTCTGCGCGGTGGTGACCTCGAGGGCTGTCTGGATGACGGTCTCGGCCAGATACGATAGCTGGGTGGTGACGGCCGAGAGCGCCAGCAGGCCGTTCAGGTCGCAGATGCCGATGCGCAGCAGCTCGCGCTGCTGGTAGCGGCGGAGCGCATCGAGCACCGCGGGGTATGCCGCGCCGCCATTGCCGCCGGTGAGCCAGGGGTCGGTGGCGGTGCGGGCCTCGGCCAGGAAGCGGCCCGGGTTCTTCAGGTGGGCGATGCCGGTGCGCTCGGTCAGGAGCGACAGATAGCCGGGGTTGCGCAGGAGGATCTCGGTGAGGAACTGGCTGCCGGCAAAGAGGTGGGCCAGCATCTCCAGGATGTGCAGGTCGTCGCCCAGCGCGGCCAGCACCGGCGCCGGATCGGGCAGGGCCTGGAGGAAGCGTTCGAAGTTGTTGAGCGCGCGTTCGGGGCTGGCCGCGCTGGAGAGCGCGCGCGGGAGGTGCGGGATCAGCCGGTCGAGGGCCGGCCGCGCCGCAGCATCCGCCGAAACATATGGCTCTGGCCGGTCTCCGACCGAGCCAGGGGCACGGTCAGAGACCGGCCCCAGCATGGATGTTGAAAGCAGGCCGTGCAGCCGGCGGCCGATGTCGCCCCAGTCCGCCCACGCCGGATCCGGCGCGGTCGCGAAACGCGGCTCACGGGGCGACGGGGAGGACATGGCGGCCGGTCGCTCAGCGAACCGCGGCCGGCGCTGCCTCCGCGACGGGCTTGCCGCAGGCGGCGCAGAACCTGTCGCCGGCCGCGAGGGGCTTGCCGCAGTGCGGGCAGACGGCCCCGGCGCTCTCGGCCGCCGGCCCGGCCGCGGACAGCTCCGCGCCACACCTGGCGCAGAACCGGTCGTCGGCCGCGGCCGGCTGGCCGCACTGCGGGCAGGCGCGGCCGCCCGCGCTGAGCGCGGCCTTGCGCGCCGCGACCGTGCGTTCGAGATAGGCGTCCAGGTCAGCGTCCGCGGCGCGCTCGAACTCATCGAGCGCGCGCAGCGTATCCGCCGCGACATGTTTCAGGTTGGCTTCGAACACGACGAGATCCTCGCCCGTGATCTTGCCCACCCGATGGTCGAAGCTCAGCTCGCGCAGCGCCTGATAGGCCGCGTCGCGCTGCGCCAGCAGTTCCTCGAGCCGCTCCTGCGCGGACACCGCCGCAGGCTGGGCCGCGCGACCCTTCATCAGGATGGGGTAGGCGACGGCCAGCAGCGCCGCGCCGCCCAGGATCAGTGACAGGATGACGAACACGACTGAGTTCATGGACGATCCACCATCTCGGGCTTTGCGCGGCCGCGCCGATCGACGCGGTCGCGCAAGGCCCTGTTACTGCTCATGCGATTGGCTGCGCGCCGGAGGGCACGCGCCGCGCGGCCTCTGCCGTGGCGGGCGAGCGCCGCGGCCATGCAGACACCAGCACGCCGACGATCAACAGCAGGCTGCCCGCCCACATCCACGACATCAGCGGGTTGACATATACCTTGAACGATGCGGTGGCGCCCATGTTGTCGAACCCGGCCAGGACGACGTAGACATCTTCGATCGGGCCGGGCCGCAGCCCCACCTCGGTCATCGGCTGTTCCGAGTTCTTGTTGTAGACGTTCTTCGTCGGGATGATCTGGCCGAGGGGCCGCCCGTTGCGCGCGACATCCATGACCGCCCGAAACTCGGTGTAGTTGGGCCCGCGCACGGCATCCAGGGTACGATAGGTCAGGGTGTAGTTCGCCACGGTGACGCTTTCGCCCGGCGCGAGGTTGGCCTGGCCCTCGGACTGGTAGAACTCGTTGCCGATGATGCCC
Source organism: Chloroflexi bacterium ADurb.Bin325 (assembly GCA_002068935.1). GTDB lineage: Bacteria > Chloroflexota > Anaerolineae > CG2-30-64-16 > CG2-30-64-16 > MWBF01. Next base: position 27,806 of record MWBF01000002.1, on the reverse strand, counting down.
AGCGCGATGAGCAGGATGCTGACGTGGACGATGTAGCCGCCGTAGCGCCGCCCGTTGCGCCGCACGAGGTTGGCGAGCGCGACGGGCAGCGTCTCATGGGTGGCCTGTCGCCGCGCCCGCACCCCGCGCACGTATTCCTGCACGATGCCCGCGAACACGAAGAACAGGGCCGCGATCCCTACGAACCCGGCCACGCTGCGGTTGCCGAGCGCGAACAGCAGCGGCACGCTCACCAGGGCGGCGATGATCGGGGCAAGGAAGTTCTTGCGCAGCGTCTCCGGCGCGGAGCGACGCCAGGCCAGGAGCGGCGCGGCGCCCATCAGCACGAGCAGGGCCAGGAAGATCGGCCCGTTCACCCGGTTGAAGTAGGGCGCGTTGAGCGACACCTTGTCGCCCATCACCAGCTCGGAGATGCTGGGGAAGATCGTGCCCAGGAACGTCGCGGCCATGATGACCACGAAGACGACGTTCTGGGTCAGGAAGCTCGTCTCGCGCGACAGGACCGCGTCGAGCTGGTTCTCGCTCTTGAGCAGCGGCAGCCGCCAGATGAGCAGCGCGAGGAAGCCCAGCATGGTCGCGATGATGAACGCGGCGAACATCGGCCCGACCGCGGAGAGCGCAAAGGAGTGGACCGACTGCACGACGCCGGAGCGGGTGAGGAACGTGCCGATCAGGGTCAGCTCCCAGGTCAGCCAGATGAGCACCATGTTCCACACCTTGAGCATCCCGCGGCGCTCCTGGATCATGATGCTGTGGATGAACGCGGTGCCCGTCAGCCAGGGGAGGAACGAGGCGTTCTCGACGGGGTCCCAGGCCCAATAGCCGCCCCAGCCGAGCTCGATGTAGGCCCACTGCGAGCCGAGCAGGATGCCGATGGAGAGGAACAGCCACGGCACGAGCGTCCACTTACGGATCATCTTGATCCAGGCGTTGCCCAGCTGGCCGGTGATGAGCGCGGCGACCGCAAAGGCAAAGGGCACGGTCATGCCCACGAACCCCAGGTAGAGCCCGATCGGGTGCAGGACCATCCAGTAGTTCTGGAGCTGCGGGTTCAGGCCCTGGCCGTCGGACGGCACGATGGCGGTCGCGCCCGTGGGCGGGAAGACGCCCGTGATCACCTCGCCGGTCGCGCTGCGCCACAGGCGGCTGAAGGGGTTTTCGGCGAACAGGAGCAGGCTCAGGAAGAAGCCGATGTACAGCAGCAGGACGCTGTTGATGTACGGCTTCTGGCTCGGCTGCTGCTGGCGGAAGAACCAGGTGGCCGAGGTGGCCAGGATGCAGGCGAGCAGCGTCCAGAAGAGCAGCGAGCCGGCCTGGCCGCCCCACAGCGCGGAGAACTTGTAGAGCGTCGGCAGGTTGCGCTCGGTGTGCGAGTAGACGAACTCGAGCTGGAACTCGCTGGTCAGCAGCGCGCGCCACATCAGCAGCGCGGCGATGGCGACCAGGCCGCTTACCACGTAGATCGCATTGCGGCCGCTGGCGACCAGCTCCGGCAGATTGCGCCGCGCGCCGATGAGCGAGACGGCGATCCCGTACAGGCTGATGACGAACGCCAGCACCAGCGCGATGAAACCTAGATCGGTCATTCTTTTTTATTCTCCAGCGTTCTATTCAGCTACGGCATGATTTCCGCGATGCGTTGGGCGAGCTCGTTCGCGCCCAGGGGGCCGATCTTCCGACAACCGACGATCTCGCCCTGTGGGTTGATGAAGAAGGTCTCCGGCACGCCGCGGATGGTATACCGCTTCGAGATCTTGCTGGCAAGATCCGGGCCGTTAGGATAGCTGATGTCGAATTTCTCCAGATAGCGTTTGGCCGCGGGGTCCTGGTCGAGGTAATCCACGCCGACGAAGACGATGCCCTGATCCTTGTACTTGCGCCAGGCGGCCTCGAGCGCGGCGGCCTCCTCCTCGCACGGCTTGCACCAGCTCGCCCAGAAGTTCAGGACGACGCCCTGGCCGCGCAGATCCGCGAGGGTCAGCGTCTCGCTGGACCAGCCGCCGTTGTAATCGTCGAACAGCGTCAGCGCCAGGTCGGGCGCCGGCTCGTCGCACAGCGCCTTCTGCGGCGGCTTGATGAGCATCATCGCCAGGAGGCCGCCGATGAACAGGACGCCGATGCCCAGGACGATGGCGAAGACCGGCGGCCGACGGGTCGGGGTAGGGGTCGGGTCGTTAGGTGTCATGGTTGCCCCTAATCTCTTTGTTTGAGGTCGCGTTCCACGCGGCGCAGATAATCATCGTCCGCGGCGGGCTGTGTCGCGTCGGCCGGCGCGTCAGGCCCGGCGCTGACCGGCGCGACCTGGCGCTTGCGCCACGTCAGCACGAGGTAGGCGAGCCAGCCCAGCCCGATGACGGCCGCCAGGATGGGGAAGACCCAGGCGATCAGGTTGAACCCCTCGCCGGACGGCTGGCCCAACACGACATCGCCGTACTGGGCGACGAAGTAGGCCTTGATCTGCCCCTTGCTTTCGCCCTCGGTCAGCTTCTCCGAGATGACCTCGCGCATCTGGATGCATGCTTGCAGGTCGCAGTTGTCCAGCCGTACGCCGTTGCACAGGGGACACCACAGCTCGCGCGCGACGTCGTTGATCTCGTTGGGCGTCGGCGTCTGGGCCAGCGCGGCGGAGGTCGTCATAAGAAGGCCGAAAACGGCCAAAATCACTACGTGAAGGAGCAGTCGGCTGCGCATCATAGATCCTTTATTGGCGTCGCGGAGCGCCGCACTGGGGGCAGAAACGGTCGGTGGGCCGCAAGACATGCCCGCACTGCGTGCAGTAGGCTGCGCCCTGGGCAGTTGGCGGCGGCGGGCCGCGGCTGCCCGCCGGACGCGCGTTTGCCGCCCGCGAGACTGCTTTTGACTACACGAGACGCCTGCGCCGTGCGCCGCTGGGTCAACAGCCAGTAGACCAGCGCGGCCACGAGGGCCGTCACGCCGACGCCGATGAGCACATAGGGCAGCCAGCCGCGCGCCGAGGCGCTCGCCGGCGCGCCGGAAACGACGTTGCCCGCGCCCTCGGTCACGGCCAGCTGCGGGCTTGACAGGCCCGAATCTGTCTTCGTGTAATGAATCTGGAGGTTAACCGACGTCTCGGCCGCGACATTGTTGAGGACGAGCGTGTGATAGGTCAGCCCGTCGGTCCCGCGCGAGACGCTCTGCGCGGCCGGCGTCATGCTGAAGTCCGTGGCGCGCGCGGGCTGCTGCACGACGATCTCGAGCACGTCCGTCGCATAGCCCGGCTCGAAGCGGAAGTCGATCTCGCGCTGCGCGCCCGTGTCCGGCCTATCGACGTAGTACTCGTAATGGAAGGTCGGGACGGGCACCTCGTATGTCAGCTTGCCGTCCGCGACGGTATATTCCCGCACCAACAGCGTCCCGGACGCATCGCGATAGGTCGCCTGGATCTTGCGCGCGCCGGCCGCGATGGGGAAGGTGACGGTGCGCGGAAACGACCCAGCCTGGGCAAAGTCACCGGCGAAGATGACCAGGAGGCCCGGATCGTCGAACTCGGGCCACAGGCGCAGCGATCCCTGGCCGATGGTCAGCGCCGCGCCCTGCGCCGAGGCAATCGAGACGGAAAGGATGAACAGGATCGCAGCCAGCATCACGCGCAGCGGACGCCGTGCTCTGTGGCATCGTGAATTGATCAAGCCGTAACTCCGCAAGCCGATGAGCGTCATCATCGGTATAAGTCGCATCAACGCAACAGTATAACACAGCGCCGGTTTTTCGCAAAGATGGCGGGGCCGTTTGCGTGATTTCGCGCACAGATATCCGCGAGACAGAGATCTGTCGCCGAGGATCGACAGATAATACTATATCAAAACGGACATCTGCGAGATTGACAGAATCGGGCTGCTGCGTTATAAATTGGTTTCATAATGCTAGGTCAGCCAGCAATCGCTCATCTCTTTTTATGGCCGCCCGTGCTCTCCGCTACCAGCAAGGCGGATGGACGGTGATCTTTGCGACACTAAAGGAGCGAATCATGGACTCGTTATTCTCTCGTCGATTGTTCATGGTCTTGTGCGCCGTGCTTCTGGCCGGCGGCGCGCTGATGATTTTCCCGCACATCAGCGCGGCGGCCCCCGTTGCTGCGCCGTCAGCGGACGCCTATGTGGTGAAGGCGGGCGATACGCTCAACGCCATCGCCGCGCGCTACGGCGTCTCCACCTCGGCGCTGGCGCGCGCCAACGGCATCGTCAACATCAACCGCATCTATGTCGGCCAGCGGCTCGTCATCCCCGGCCGCAGCGGGTCGACCGCGCCGGCGACGGGCGGGGCGGCCGCGCCGGCGACCGGCGGCGTCTACATCGTGCAGCGCGGAGACACCCTGAGCCGGATCGCGGCCCGCTATGGCACCACGGTTCAGTCGCTGATGGCGCTCAACAATATCGCCAACCCCAACCGCATCTGGGTCGGCCAGCGCCTTGCGATTGCCAAGGGCGCGGCCGGCGGCGCGCCGGCCGCGAAGCCTCCGACCTCGACCGGGTCCGCGTCCGAACGCTGGATCGACATCAACCTGAGCCAGCAGCGGCTGACGGCCTACCAGGGCAACACCCCGGTCTTCAGCACGCTCATCAGCGGCGGCCTGCCGCGCACGCCGACCGTCGTGGGGCGCTTCAGGATTCAGACGAAGCTCACCTCGACGCGGATGACCGGTCCCGGCTATGATCTGCCGGGCGTCCCATATACCATGTATTTCTATAAGGGTTATGCCATCCACGGGACGTACTGGCACAACAACTTCGGGCGTCCGATGAGCCACGGCTGCGTCAACATGCGCACGCCGGACGCCGCCTGGCTGTTCAATTGGGCCAGCATCGGCACCCTGGTCGTGACGCACTACTAGACCATCCTGTCCTTCTGGTTGGGCCTGGATCTGCCAGATTTGCGCGGATCCAGGCCCTTTTGCATTCCGGGGGATGGACAGGATTTACAGGATTGACAGGATTTGGCTGTCTATTTAAAAGTCCGCTGGGGCCGGTCTCTGACCGTGCCCCTGGCTCGGTCGGAGACCGGCCAGAGCGAATGGACAGGATTGACAGGATTTAGTTGTCTATTTAAAAATCCGCTAAGCGCCCGACCTCACTCCCCATCCCCCTCTCCTGACGTGCAGGCCTCCGGTTCGCACGTCAGGAGAGGGGGAGCCGAGGGGGTGAGGCCGCGGATTGACAGGGGTTAGCTGGCGTGACGGGGACGGGTTTGGGCGGATTCGGTCATCTGCGCGCGCACAGGGGGCGAAACTGTGTTATGATGGCAGATGGTGGAGGCGCCTTTCGGCGCGCCACACGGAGGTGCAGCATGGCCGTCATTACCCTTTCGCGCGAGCTCGGCAGCGAAGGCGACGCGATCGCGGACGCCCTCTGCCAGCAGCTCGGCTATCGGCGGATCGACAAGGAGATGTTGTCGGAGATTGCGGCGCGCGCGGGCGTGGATGTGGAGGCCGTGCTCGCGATGGAGCGCAGCTTTGCGCGCCGCGCCCGCCTGGTCAGCACGGAGATGACCTCGCTCTACCGCAAATCTCCCACTGCATTCGACAAACGCCTCGAATTGGACGACAAGACCTATGCGGACATCGTGCGCAAGACGCTGGAGGAGTATGCCGCGGAGGGCAACGTGGTCATCGTCGGCCGCGGGGGGCAGATCGTCCTGAGCAACCGGCCGGGCACGCTCCACGTCCACCTGTTTGCGTCGGTGGAGACGCGCATCCAGCGGCTGGTGGCGCGTTACGGCATCAGCGAGGGCGAGGCGCGGCGACGGATCGCCGATGCAGACGAGGAGAAACGCCAGGCGATCCGCCATATGTACAACAATGTCGAGTGGAAGAACCTGCGCCACTACCATCTCGCCATCAATACGGCCGTCATCCCGCCCGCCACCGCGATCCAGATGATCGTGACCGCGGCCGAAGCGGTCGACCGCGGCTGACCGGGCGCGCTACCTCCCGCCCGTCCGCGCCCACGCCGCGTGCGTCCGCCGCGCGCACTCGGAGATCGCGATGGGATGGAACCCCGGAATCTCCGCATAGAGCGTGTCGTTGAGCGGGTCGACCCACTGCGCGGGGAGCGCGGCCGCGCCGAGCGCCGCGCCCATGATCGAGCCGACGGTCGCGCCGTTGCAGTCGGTGTCCCAGCCGCCCAGGACCGCGGTCGCGATGGCCGTCTCGAAGTCGCCGGCCGCATAGATCAGCGCGGCCGCGACGAGCGCCGCGTTGTTGATCGTGTGTACCGGGTGGTAGTGGCCGAAGGCATCCCACAGCGCGCTGACCAGGTCGATCTGGCTGGTCGCGGCCTGCGCCAGCGTTGCCGCGCGCGCGACCGCCTCCGCCAGCCGACAGCGGGCGGGAATCTGCGCCAGGCCCGCGGCGACGATGGCCGCGGGGTCCGGCTCGACGAAGGCCGCGGCGATCATGGCCGCAGCAAACATTTCCCCGTAGATGCCGTTCTTGACGTGCGAGAGCGCCGCGTCGCGCCAGGCCAGCTCCGCGGCCAGCTCGGGGTTGCCCGCCGCGGCATAGCCCCAGGCGTCTGCGCGGATCTGCGCGCCGATCCACTCCCGGTAGGGGTTGCGGTAGGTGCGCACCCAGGCCAGGCGCTCCTCGGCATCCGGCGGGCGGCTGCGCTGCATGTGGCTCGTCACGCGGCCGAAGTTGAGATACGCCTGGGTCTCGGCGGTGCAGACCTGGCCGTAGGTGAGCCGGGCGTGCCACAGCTTGCCGACGTCCCAGGTGTCGAAGTCGAGCCCGCGCTCCTCCAGCATGATCAGGCCGAGCACGGTGTAGCGGATGTCGTCGTCGGTCTGCATGTAGCGGATGTGCTCGCGGGTGCAGGGCAGGCTGTAGCCGCCGATGTGCAGGCCGGGGTCGGTCTCGGCGCGCGAGTGCTCCGGCGTGTAGCCGCGGATCGGCCAGGCGTCGGCGCCCTCGAACCATAGCTGCACGTTGCGCCAGCCGGGGTTGCCGCAGCCGCCGGCCATGTACGGCCCGGCCTCCAGCGGCTTGCCCAGCGCGCAGCCGGCGCTGCGCCCCAGCCACGCGCCGAGGAACCGATCCGCGGCCGCGGCGTCGTCGGCCAGGCGGGGGAGCAGTATCGTTGCCGCGGGCCGCGCCGCGCGGATGGCCGCCAGATCGTTTGGCTCGACATAAGGGAAGGACGCCGCGACCGGCAGCGCCATGAGCGCGTCGTAGACCTCGTCGAGGGGCTGCTCGCCCGCGCCGGCCGCCGCGGCCGCGATGGCCGCCTCGACCCGTTCGGCGTATCCGGTCACGTCGCACCCTTCCTCCGTCCGCTGCTTGAGCTCCTCGCGCAGCAGAGATGACAATGTGTCCCAACCGGCCATGATGATCGCTCCTGTATGACTGAAAGATGCTCACCCCGGGCTCGAGACAGCGCGAGCGGGCGGCCGCGGCGCATCGCCGCCCGGCGATTCTAACCCGGTTGCGCTTTTTGGGCAACCGGAATATGGTTGCGGGCCGGGCGCATCCATGCTAGAATCGGGCCGTGATCCTCACTTCGCCCACCGTAAAGGCAGGTCAAATGCTGTGATTCGCCTACTCATCGTGGACGACCACGCCGTGGTCAGACAGGGCCTTCGCATCTTCCTCGGACTGGATCCCGACCTTGAAATCGTAGCCGAGGCCGCGGACGGCGCGGAGGCGGTCGCGCTGGCCCGCCAACACTCCCCCGATGTGGTCCTGATGGATCTGTTGATGCCGGTGATGAGCGGCGTCGAGGCCACGGCGATCATCCGCCGCGAGCTGCCCGACACAGAGGTGCTCGCGCTGACGAGCGTGGTCGAGGATGCCGCGGTGATCGAGGCCCTGCGGGCCGGGGCCATCGGCTATCTGCTGAAGAACACCGACGCGCCGGAGCTGCGCCGCGCCGTCAAGGCCGCGGCCAGCGGCCAGGTTCAGTTGTCGCCGCAGATGACCGCCCGGCTCGCCGCGGAGCTGCGCACGCTGCACGCCGCGGAGCGGCTCACCGAACGGGAGTGGGACGTCCTGCGGCTGCTGGCGCGGGGCCAGTCCAACAAGGAGATCGGCCAGACGCTCCAGATCAGCGAGACCACCGCCAAGACTCACGTCAAGAACGTGCTGGGCAAGCTCGGCGTGCCCGGCCGGACCCAGGCCGCGCTCTACGCGGCCCAGATGGGCCTGGCCCCGCTGGCGGGGCTGGAGCCGGACGGCGATGGATAGGCCGGGCAAGGCTCCGGCGGGGGAGGGGGCCGCGCGCGAGCACGAGGCGCTGTTCGACGGGCTGGATCGCCAGCGGCGCATCGTGCAGGCCGTCATCGATCATGTGCCCGCGGGCATCGCGCTGTTCGACCGCGCAAGCCTGCGCGTCATCTGGACCAATCAAGCCTACCTTCAGTTCCTCGAGCCGCCGTTCACCGCGGACGGCGTCGTGGGCCGCACGCTGGAGGAGTTCATCCCCGGCGCGGCCGAGGCGGGCATCCTGGCCATCTTCCGGCGGGTGGCGGAGACGGGCGAGCCGTTTCGCGCCTGGGAGTTTGCGTACGAGGGCTTTGCCCGCGGCGCGACCTACTGGCAGTGGTCGCTGGTGCCGATCCAGGCCGGCGAGGAGCTGGAAGGGCTGCTCCTGCTCGTCAGCGAGGTGACGGCGCTGGTCGAGGCGCGCAGACAGGTCGAGGAGCTGGCCCGGGAGGCCCGCCGCCGCGCGGACGAGCTGGCCAGCCTGCTGGATGTGTCGCAAGATCTGGCCTCGACGCTGGATCTGAAGCAGATCCTCCTGCGCATCCTGGATCATCTGAGGCCGATCCTCGATTTCAACAAGGCCGCGGTGTTCGTGGCCCAGGAGGGCCGGCTGGATGTCCTGGTCTACGACAGGGACTCGCCCGACGCCGCGTTGCAGTGGGTCCACAGCTCGGTCGACGGCGCGCCGATCTTTCGGGACATATTCAGCCATCGCACGCCCGTGATCGTGGATGACGTGGCCGACGAGACCGATCCGCTGGCCTATCGGCTGCAACACGAGACCTCCGAGGCCATCCGCGGGACCTTCGAGGGCAGCCGGTCGTGGCTGGGCATCCCGCTGCTGGTCAAGGAGCGCGTGGTCGGCATGTTGCGCGTGACGCACCCGGAGCCGGCCCACTTCACGCGCCGGCAGGCGGAGGTCGCGCTGGGGATTGCCAACCAGGCTGCGGTGGCGGTCGAAAACGCGCAGTTGCACCGCCAGGCCCAACTGGCGGCCGTGCTGGCGGAGCGGCAGCGGCTGGCGCGCGAGCTGCACGACTCCATCTCGCAGGCGCTCTACGGCATTGCCCTGGGCAGCCACGCGGCGCTGGAGATGCTGGCGCAGAGGCCGGCGGAGACGGAGGCCGCGCTGCGGTATATCCTGACGCTGGCGGAGACCGCCGCGGCCGAGATGCGCGCGCTGATCTTCGAGCTGCGGCCCGAATCGCTGGAGCGCGAGGGGCTGGTCGGCGCGCTGGAGCGGCAGGCCGCGACCATCAGGGCGCGCTACCGGCTGCCGGTGGAGGCGGCGCTGGCCGGCGAGCCCCACCTTGCGCCGGAGCAGAAGGAGGCCCTCTACCGCATCGCGCAGGAGGCCATGCAGAACGCGGGCCGCCATGCGAACGCCCGGCGGATCGACCTGCGCCTGCGGACGGAGCCGGACGCGGTCATTTTGGAGGTGGAGGATGACGGCGCGGGCTTCGACCCGGACCTGCCCTATCCGGCGCACCTGGGGCTTCAGTCGATGCGCGAGCGCGCGGCGAATGTGGGCTCGCGGCTGACTATCCGGAGCGCGCCGGACTGCGGCACGCTCGTGCGGGTGATAACCCCGCGGCCTGCATCCCCGCCCCCGAAGGAGCATGGGCAGCCGTAAGCGCGCCGCCTACGCCTCCGCCGCCTCGCGAAACTCCCGATAGACCCGCGCCAGTTCGGCGGGGGTGTAATGGGCGTTGAGCCCGCTCGGGTTCGGCAGTACCCACAGCGCGGCGCCGGCCAGCCCCTCCGGCTGGCGGCCCAGCGCGGCCTGCGGCCGTTCGAAGGCCAGCCGGAACACGCCGATGCCCAGCACGGCCACCGCGGCCGGCCGATACTCGGCGACCTTTGCGGCCAGCCGCTCCTTGCCGGCGCGTAGCTCGGCCGCGGTCAGCTCCGCCGCGGCCGCGGTGGCCCGCTCGACCAGGTTCGTGATGCCGTACCCGCGCAGCAGGAGCTCCCGCTCCTCCTCCGGCCGCAGCACCCGATCCGTGAACCCTGCCGCGTGCAGCGCCGGCCAGAAGCGGTTGCCCGGCCGGGCAAAGTGATGGCCGGTGTAGCCGGAGTAGAGGCCGGGGTTGATGCCGCAGAACAGGATGCGCAGCCCCGGCGCGATGACGTCGGACACGCGGCTGCCGGCGGCGAGCTGTAGTTCGGCGCGGGTAGGTTGTGGCATCGGTCTCTTATCCCCCCCGTTTTGTTTCGACAGGCATGATCCCTGTGGTACAATAGAGAAAAGGAGTTTTTTCTGTGGATATTGACCTGGACAGGCTAAACTGGCAAAAACTTGTCGCGCCGTATGCCAAGGCCGACCTGCGGCAGGCCATCTGGCAGCTCGTCAACACCGTGCTCCCCTTCGTCGTGCTGTGGAGCGCCATGTTGTGGAGCGTGACCACCACGAGCGTGCGCATCCCGTATTGGGTCACGCTGCTGCTGGCGATCCCCACCGCGGGGTTCATGGTGCGCACCTTTATCATCTTTCACGATTGCTGTCACGGATCGTTTTTCAAGTCGAAGAAGGCCAACGAAGCGGTCGGCATCGTGCTCGGCATCCTGACCTTCACCCCCTTCTACCAGTGGCGGCACGACCACGCCATCCATCATGCGACCGCGGGCAACATCGACAAGCGCAACGTCGGCGACGTGCCCACCATGACCGTGCGGGAATATCTGGCCGCGCCGTGGTATACGCGGGCGGGCTATCGGATCCTCCGCTTCCCGTTGATCCTCTTCACGGTTGGCTCGGCGATCATGTTTCTCGTCGTCCACCGCTTCCCGCCCAGGCACGCGGAGGGCCGCGAGCGGCTCAGCGTGCACCTGACGAACCTGGGCGTGCTGGCCTTCTACGGCGGGCTGGCGCTCATCTTCGGCTGGAAGGCGGTGCTGGCGGTCCTGCTGCCGGTCGCGCTGCTGGCCTGCACGGCGGGCGTCTGGCTGTTCTACGTGCAGCACCAGTTCGAAGGGGTGTACTGGGAGATGAAGGATCGCTGGAGCTTCGTGCGCGCGGGGCTGCAAGGCAGCTCGTTCTACCGGCTGCCGCGCGTGTTGCAGTGGTTCACGGGCAACATCGGCTTCCACCACATCCACCACCTGAGCCCGAAGATCCCGAACTATCGGCTGGAGCAGTGCTATCGCCAGACCCCTGCATTCCAGGTCCGCCCGCTGACCCTCCTGGCCAGCCTGCGGGGCGTCCGGCTGCACCTGATCGACGAGGCCACACGGCAACTGGTCGGCTGGGACGTGCTGCGGAAGTATCGCTGAGATTTTATGACCCGACGGGCCATTCGACGGCCCCTCACTCAGGACATTGGAGCGATACATATAGCAGCCACCTGAGCAGCTCTTCCCAGATGGTGTCTTCCGGCTCGGCCCCCACCCACGCGGCATAGGGCGTGTTGAACTCGTCCAGCACGTAGACCAGGATCTGCCCTTCGGTGTCGAACTCCAGCAACTGCGCATATCTCCGGCGCAGTTGCCCCTGCGGGTCGAGCAGCGTGGCGGCGGGGTCGAGCCCGCTGACGTCGTCCGGCGCGGCGGGCAGGATCAGGAGCAGCTTGCTGTTCAGCGCCTCCACCTCGGCCTGCCGCGCGGCCCAGTTCTCGATTACCCCGCGACAGGCCGGGCAGGTCGGCGCGTGCAGAAAGGCCAACGCCACCGACGACTGTCCCCGGTAGTCGCTGACCGCGACCGTCTGTCCCTGCATGTTCTGCAACGGCAGGGACGGCGCGGGCGGCTCATTCCGCCCGAAGCGTATCCAGGGCATGTCTGTCTCCACATCTCCGATTCATGGTTCACCGCATCGATCGGTCTTCCGTTCGTTCTCGTCACAACCCACAGCATTGTATCGGGGATGGCCCGGCAGCGCAAGCCCTTTTAAGATTGCCTTAACCTCGGATCCGCGCGGGGCGGAGCTCCTGCGCGCTGTCTGTTACTCTGCAAAGAAGAGCGCCTCCACCTGCGCGCAGAGCGCGTGGTAGATGGCGAGGTGGCGCTCCTGCACGTCGGCGGTCATCGCGACCGGCACGCGGATCGCGACGTCGCAGAAGGGCAGCATCCGCCCGCCCGTCGCGCCGGTCAGCCCGATCGTGTGGACGCCGACCGCCCGCGCCACCTGGAGCGCATGACGCACGTTGGCCGCGTTGCCCGACGTGCTGATGCCGATCAACACGTCGCCGGGCCGGCCGTAGCCGTAGACCTGCTGCGCAAAGATCATGTCGGCCGCGACATCGTTGGCAAAGGCCGTGATGAGCGCCGTGTGGCTCACCAGGGAGATGGCGGGCAGCGCGCCCTGCAGGTGGTCGGCCAGGTATGCGCCCTCTTCGGCGCTGACCGCCTGTAGCTGCGCGCGCAGCGCGTCCGGCGTCGGGCGGCGCATCAGGAACCCTTTCATTAGCTCGCCGACGATGTGCTCGCTGTCCGAGGCGCTGCCGCCGTTGCCGCAGATGAGCGCCTTGCCGCCCGCGCGATAGGACGCGGCCAGCAGGTCGCACGCGGCCGCGATGTCGGCCGCGATGGGTGTCAGCTCGGGGTAGCGGCCGAGCAGGTTCGTCAGATGGTTCATGCTCCAGCTCCACTGAAAACGCCGCAGGACGGGTTGCCGACCAGCTCGTCCTGCGGGCAAGGCGATTGCGCCGGGGGCCTGTTTGCGACGCAGCGACAGGCCCCGGCTCAGGGAGATCGCGGCGCGCGGATCACGGCCCCAGCCGATAGCGCGGGTTGTAGCCGAACGTTTGCCGGGCGCGGTCGATCGCGATCAGCGGCGCGCGTCCCTCCAGGGGCGCGGTGACGTTGGCCGCCAGGTCGGGCCGGAAGCGGCGCAGGAGCTCCAGGGTCGGCTCCGGGCAGCGGGTGTCGGCCGCGCCCAGCGTGTATACGCCGTGCCCCGGCAGGTCGGGCGCTTCCAGCGCCTGGCGCAGGCCGGTCGCGATGTCGAGGACGTGCACCCATTGGTATAGGGTGTCGGACCAGGCCGTCGTCGGGGGCAGCCCCTCGGCGAGCCTCTGCTCGTACATCGCCTCGGTCCACACGCCGGCGAAGCGGAAGGCCGCGGTGGTGATGCCGTAGGCTCGATGGAAGGCCGCGGCGGTGATCTCGTTGACGTATTTGCTCAGGCTGTAGGGGTCCTCGGGCACCGGCTCGAAGCTCTCGTCCAGCGGCATGGTCACATAGGGCGACGGCTGGCCGCTGATCCGCCAGAAGATGGTGCCGTATGCGTTGATGCTGGAGGCGCACAGGAACCGGCGCGCCCCGGCCAGCCGGGCGGCGTCCAACACGATGAAGGTCCCCAGCGCATTGTCGCGGAAGGTCTCCACGCCGTACTGCGGCAGGCCCGTCACCGCAGCCGCCAGGTGCACGACCGCGTCCATGCCTTCGGCGGCTGCGCGCAGCGCGGGGGCGTCGAGGATTTCCGCTACCACGAACGGCCAGTCGGTGACCAGCGGCTCGGCCGCGCGCGCGCCGGAACTCGGCACGTAGACGGTGGCGTCCTCCGGCCGGACCCGATCGAGAAGGCGCAGCTCATGCCCGCGCTCCTCCAGCTCTCGGATGAGCCTGCGGCCCAAGAAGCCGCAGGCGCCTGTGATCAAGACTCGCATATGGCTCTCCTGTTATCTCCAGTCAAAAGCGATGCCCACGAACGGCGCGGACTTGTCCAGGATCATGCGGTACATGGCCGGCCCGGATGTGTGGGGCGTCAGGTGGGTGATCAGCGGCCGCAGGCGCATCTTCCCGGCCGCCATCAGCGCCAGCGTCGCCTCCATGCGGGGCCGCGTCCAGCCCGAGACGAAGTGCGTCGTCAGCTCGCGCTGTTGCAGCAGCGCCATGTCGGCCCAGGCGGTCCCGGGCGTGTAGCCGCTGTAGACGATCTGGCCGCGGCCCCGCTCCAGCAGCGGCACGTACTCGCGCTGCGCGTCCTCGGTCTGCACGGTGTCGAGCACGGCGGTGAGCGGCTGGCCGTCGGTATGCCGGCGCACCGCCTCGGCCACCGGCTCCTGACGGCCGTTCACGACGATGTCGGCGCTGTGTTGGGCGGCCAGGGCCAGCCGTTCGGGCCGATGGCCTACCAGGATCACGCGCGCGCCGCGCGCTCGCGCGGCCTGCGCCGCGCTCTGGCCGATCAGCCCGTCGCCGTAGACCGCCACCCAATCGCCCGGCGCGAGGGCGACCCGGTGCGCCGCGTTGAAGCCCACCTGCGCCACCACCGCGCCCGCGGCGTCTAGCTCGTCCGCGCCCGCGGGGATGCGGTACAGCTCGGCCGCGACGGTGTTGGCGTCGGCCAGATGCGCGCCCCAGAACGGCCGCACCGGGCCTTCCCAGCGGCCGGAGGTCGCCATCACCACATCTCCGACCTGCCAGCCCGCGACCCCCGCGCCGACCTTCGTGATCACGCCGACGCGCTGATAGCCCGGCACGCACGGGTAGCGCGTCGGCGACCAGGTGAACAGGTTGCGGCATGTCCACCCCTCCGTGCCCGCGCTGATGACCGAATAGCGCGTCCGGATCTGCACCTCGCCCGGCGCGGGGTCGGGCATGTCGATCGTTTGCAGCGCAACCTCACCGACCCCGGTGAAGACGATGGCCTCGGTTTCCATAAATTCTCCTTAAAATTGGCCCTGTTCGGGCCCGGCTGCTTTGGTCGAGATCGAACAGAGCCGATTTTGGATAGATGCTTGCGTCGGGGTGATCGCCCGTCACCCGGTGGGGCCGCTGAACAGGTGGCATTTGACCTGCACATCGCCGTCCATGACGACGGGCGGCGGCACCCGCCGACAGATATCCATCACCTGCGGACAGCGGCCGGCGAACTTGCAGCCCGTGCGCAGATACTCCTCCGTCTCGTTCTCGGCCAGTTGCACCTTGCGCCGCCAGCGTTGCTGGGGGTTCGGCTCGGGGATCGACTCGCGCAGCAGCCGGACGTAGGGGTGGCGGGGATCGACCAGGACCTTATCCACGTCGCCCATGGTCATGATGTCCCCGCGGAACATGATCGCGATCCGATCGCACACGTAGTAGGCCGTCGCCAGGTCGTGCGTGATGTAGACCACGCCCAGGCCCAGCCGGTCGACCAGCTCGCGGAACAGGTTCATGATCGACATGCGCAGCGAGGCGTCCACCATCGACACCGGCTCGTCCGCGATCAGGAGCGACGGCTCGCTGAGCAGCGAGCGGGCGATGGAGACGCGCTGGAGCTGGCCGCCGGAGAACTCCGCGGGGTAGCGGCCGGCGATCGCCTCGTAGCTCATGCCGACCATCTGTAGCACCCGCTCGATGCGCGCCAGCGCATCCGGCCGCGTGGCGGCCAGCCCGAAGTAGCGCACCGCGGCAAAGAAATAGCTCTCCACCTGGCGCAGCGGGTTGAAGGTCTCGAACGGGTTCTGGAACACCGCCTGCACCCCGGCCTGCCGCCAGATCTGCTGGCCGGTCAGCGGCTGGCCGTCCTTGCGCCGGTGGATGATCGTCCCCGCGGTCGGCTCCTCGAAGCCCAGGATCATGCGCGCCAGCGTGCTCTTGCCCGACCCGCTCTCCCCGGCCAGCCCGAAGATCTCGCCGGCCCCGACCTGCAGCGACGCCCGATCCACCGCCGTGATGCGCAGCCGCGACAGCATGCTGCCCACATGGAACACCTTGCTCACGTCTTGCAGCTCGAGAATGGCGCCCATGTCAGCCCTCCTGCACCAGCCAGCAGGCCACCCGATGCTGGTCCGTCACCCACAGGTGCGCCGGCGCCTGCTCGCGGCAGATCGGCAGGGCGTATTTACAGCGCGGGTGGAAGGCGCAGCCCCGCGGCGGGTCCACCAGCGACGGCGGCGCGCCGGGCGCGCTCTCGCGCAGCGTCTTATCGCCGAACTGCGGCAGCGAGTTGATCAGGTACTGCGTGTAGGGGTGCTGCGGCCGGGCGTAGATATCGTTCACCGGGCCCTCCTCGATGATCTTGCCCGCATACATGATGCCGACCCGGTCCGCGATGTTCGCCATCACGCCCATGTCGTGTGTCACGATCACCAGCGCGTTCTGCTGGCGCTCCTGCACCTCCTTGAGCAGTTGCAGCACCCCGCGCTGGACGACCACATCCAGCGCGGTCACCGGCTCGTCGGTGATGACCGCGCGCGGGGCGAGGAAGGAGGCCAGCGCGATCACCACGCGCTGGCGCATGCCGCCGGAGAGCTGGTGCGGATACATCTCCAGCACGTTGGCCGGCAGGCCGAGCTCGACCAGGTGGCGCTGCGCGCTGGCGAGCACCTCGTGCCGGGAGCGCTGCGAGATGTGGCTCATCAGGAAGTGGCCGAAGGTGCTCTTGAGCTTGATGACCGGGTTGAGGTTGCTCATCGAGCTCTGGGGCACGTAGGAGATGAAGGACCAGCGCAGCTCGGCCCGCTCCTTCGGCTTGAGGCTGAAGAGGTCCAGCTCCCGGTCGCCGACGCGGTACCAGACCTTGCCGCCGAGCACCCGCAGCGGCGGCTGGATGTCGCCGAAGAGGGTCTTCACCAGGGTCGTCTTGCCGCAGCCGCTCTCGCCGGCGATGCCGTAGACCTCGTTCTCGCGGATTTCGAGATCGACCTCGTTGACCGCCTGGACGACCTTCTTGACGCCGAAGATGTCCAGGATGTACGAGGAGCGCAAGCCTTCGACTTTGATCACCCACATGGCCGGCCCCCTTACCGTACACCCACCCGCTGGATGCGGGCGCGCGGATCAAGATATTCGCTGATGCTGATCGACAGCAGATAGAGGGCGACGAAGAGCAATACCGAGGCCCCGATCGGCGCAAAGATCCACCACCAGAGGCCGAGGAGGATCGCCTGATAGTTGAGGGCATAGTGGAGCATGGTGCCCAGCGTCGGGATGGTGATGTCGGTCAGGCCGAGATAGGCCAGCGTGACCTCCATGCCCGTCACCCAGATCATGTTGCCGATGAGCGTCGCCATGGTCAGCGGCATCACGAAGAGCAGATACTCGTCGAAGATCAGCCTGAGCGGGGGGGTTCCCGAGAGGATGGCCGTGTGGGTGAACTCCCGTTCCCGCAGGCTCAGGATCTGCGAGCGGATGAACCGCGCATCCAGCGCCCAGCCGAAGATCCCGAACAGCAGCCCCATGGTCAGCAGGCTGAGCTGTTCCTGGAGCATCAGCGCCAGCAGGATGAGGATCAGCAGCAGCGGCAGCACGATGAAGCCGTCGTTGATGAACATGAGGACGCGGTCGATGATGCCGCCGGCATAGCCGGACACCAGGCCGACCGTCAGCGCGATCACGCGGGAGATGGCCGCCGCAAAGACGGCCAGCAGGAGCGAGTTGCGGATGGCCGCCGTGAGCTGCCAGAACACGTCCTGGCCCAGCGAGCTGGTGCCCAGGAGATACTTCCCGGACGGCGGCAGGTCGCGCGGCACCTGACGCCACTCCTGGGGATTATAGGGCGAGACAAACGAGAGGACGGCCAACACGATCAGCACGAGCATGATGGCTGCGCCGATGCTGAACCGCGTGTCTCTCAGGAGCGCTTGCAAGGTCTTCATGGGGCAGATTCTTTCAGGTCAGCCGGATCCTGGGGTCGAACAGCGGGTTGAGCAGATCCATGATCAGGGTGCTCGTCGTCAGCGCGATGATGGACAGGGTCGTGATGCCCATGAGCACGTTGTAGTCGGAGGCCTGGATGGCCCGATAGGCCAGGAAGCCGATGCCCGGATAGGCGAAGACTACTTCCGTGATGAGGGCGCCGCTGAAAAGCCCCGCGAACCCCATGGCAAACCGGGTGATCTGCGGCAGCATCGCGTTGCGCATGATGTAGCGCGTAAAGATGGTGCTCGAGCTGACCGCGCCGATGCGCGCATAGCGCACGTAATCCTCCTCGTTCACGCCCTGGACGATGAGCCGCATGATCTGATGTGTCGTGGCGACGCCCAGCGCGACCAGCGACAGCGCCGGCAGAAACGCGTGCCACAGGACATCCTTGATGAAGGCCGGGGAGAACGTGATCGGCGCGCCGATGGTGTACGCGCCGCCGACCGGGAAGCGGGGCACGATGTAGGCGAACAGGATGATCAGCATGAGCGCCACGATATAGTAGGGCATGGGCGCCAGGATCATGGCTGCCCCGTCCAAGACCTTCATTATCCGGCTCTGCCGGAAGTGTCCGGCCAGCCCGCCCGAAAGGTTTCCGAGGATGAAGACCAGCACCGTGGTGGTCAGCAGCAGGCCGATCGTCCACGGCAGCGATGTGGCGATCAGGGTGTTCACCGGGGTGGGGAACGCCACCAGCGACGGGCCGAAATCGCCCGCGAAGAGCCGCCGCCAGAAGTTGAGATATTGCTCGGCCAGGCCCTTATCGAGGCCGTACATCTGCTTGAGCGCGAGGATCGTCTGTTCGGCGGCCTTCGGATCCGTGTAGGCCCCGCGGGCCTCGATCTGGGCGACCGCCTTCTCCACCGGGCCGATGGGCATCAGCCGGGGCAGGAAGAAGATCATCGTGATCCCCAGCCAGGTCACGCCCACATATTGGATGAGCCGCGGGATGAGATAGCGCTTTACGAATCTCACCTTTCCTCCCTGTATGGCCGGCCGGCGCAGCGGGCGCTGGGCCACGGCGCGTGGGATGTCGCCTGCGCGCCGGCCGGCATCGGAGCAGAGCGTGATTCCGGCCCACGGGCGGCCGGCGCGGCTGCGCGCGGGCCGGAATCAGGGTGCATCACTTCCCGGTCGGCTCCAGGAAGGTCAGCAGGTACTTGAAGTTCGGATAGTGATGGTACGGCACGATGAAGTGGTTCTCGGCGCTGGGCCAGCCGGTCCAGTAGTAGCTCGAAACGGCGTAGGGGTCCAGCGAGGTGGTGGCCGAGATGGTCGGCAGATTCTTGATGAAGATCTGCAGGAGCTCCAGGCCGATCGGCTGGAGTGTGGCCGTGTCGTTCGGGTTGGTGCCCTGGATCGTGTCCAGGATCTCATCGACGCGCGCGTCAGACCAGCGCGAGGCATGGCCGAACTGCCGCTTCGACAGGTCTCGCTCCAGGTACTCGCTGTGGAAGGCCGTGAACGTGCGGAACAGGTCGGGGTTCTCCAGGTAGTTGCTGCCGTGCGTCTGGGCGCCGGCGACATCGTACTGGCCCATGGCGATGCGCAGTTGGCCGGCGTCGCCGACCTCAAACCGCACGTCGATCCCGAACCGCTTCCACTCGACGAACGCGGCCTGCGCGTTCTGATATGCCCAGCGGCCGGGGAGGGTGTCGGTATAGATGGTGAAGGTCCACGGCGTGCCGTCGGGCAGCAGCCACTTCCCGTCCCCGTCCTGGGTGAAGCCAGCCTTCTTGAGCAGCTTGGCCGCCGCGTCCGGGTCATACTTGAACGCGCCCCAGCCGAAGGAGGTCTTGATGAGCTCGGGATCGTCGGGGAACTCGAACCCGCGGGCGCGCGCCTCTTCGACCAGGCGGGTCGGCGCGGTCGGGTCCCACACCTTGAGCGTCTCGCCGTTGCCCAGGTCGAGGGTGAACTCCTCCTCCAGCCATTTGACCAGCGGCTCGATGTAGGGCTCCTTCATCTGCGGGCCGTTGACCACGATGGGCAGGGGGTTCAACGCGGCTGCACCGTCGTACGCGGTCGTCTGGTAGGACACCGGGTCGATGGCGAGCTGGAGCGCCCAGCGGACATCCGGGTTGTCGAACGGCGGCTTGAGCGTGTTGAAGATTACGCCGCCGACGCCGGGGTGCCGGTTGGACTGGATGTAGGGGAACTCCTGGTTGGCGAAGTAGCCGCGGGCCGATTCGTCGGCCTTGATGGCCGCGCGGATGGCCGGCAGATCCAGGTCCACCATGTCGACCTCGTGGCGGGTCATGGCGATGACGCGCGCTGTGAAGTCGCCGTAGTCCACGAACACGACGTACTTCGGCTTGGGCTCGCCGAAGATCATGCCGGTGGGGGTCTTGGTCCAGTCCTCGCGCTTCTCCCAGGCGGTCCAGTTGCCGGCGGGGTCGAAGCTGTGCAGCTTGTACGGGCCGGAGCTGAGCGGCGGGTTGTACTCGAAGGCGAAGAAGGCCTCGGTATCGACCGTGCCGTCGTCGCTCATGAACTGCCCGAAGATGTGCTTGGGCATGACCCACAGGCTGCCCCACAGGTCGCAGAAGTTTTCGTAGTGGAACCGGGGGTTGGGCTCCTTCAGCGTGATGACGACCGTGGTCTTGTCCGTCGCGACGGCGCTCTCCACCTGGCGCGCGACGCTGGCGTTGTACGACGCGGCCGGGGTCGCCTTGATGAACTCGACGGTGAACGCCAGATCCTCCGCGGTCAGCTCCGTGCCGTCGCTCCACAGCACGCCGTCGCGGATCTTGATCGTCATGGTCTTGAAGTCGTCGCTGATTTCCGGCATGCTCGTGGCCAGCGCGTTGATGATCTCGCCGCGTTCGAAATCATCGACCCACAGCGGCTCGTTCATGATTTGCTGCATGCCGCGGTCCTGTTGGCGCCAGCCGGCCCAATAGTTGAAGTTGCTGGGGGTGGCATTGCGCCCGGTCAACTGCTGGGCGAACACGGTCTCGCTGCGGGGGAAGCCCATCATCGTGACGGCTTCGGGGGCGGCTGCCGGCGCGGCCGCGCCCGCCGGCGCGGCTTGTTCGGGCGCGGAGGTGGGCGCCACGCACGCGGCCGCAAGCCCCGCGGCGCCTATCGTCGTCAGGCGCAGAAAATCGCGTCGGGTCAGTTGTCTCTTGTTCATCTTCGTCCTCTCTTGTTGCGCACATCCTTGCGCGCTGGGTGCCTGGGCACATGGCGGGGTTTCGAACGCGATAGCTCGTGTAACTCGTCGGGATGCATTACCTCCTTTGCTGAAGCTCACCTGAGAACAAATACAACCCTTCTTCGATCGTGACGCAGGCAGGAGTGGAAGACGGGCCAGCTATCATCGTCTGTACAGTCCGGGGCGAGAGGATCACTGGCGCACCTGTCCTGGGGATACGACGGCCTGTAGGGCATACGTAAATCCTTATAGCACACGGCCTGAGACCTGTCAAACAGCCTGCTGCGTAAAGGGGCAGATTGCGGCATTCGGAGTATAATAGGGCCGCGGAGAACCGACGCAACCACATTGACGGAAGGGGAACCCATGGAGTCGAAGACGAAGAACCGGAAGACGCGCGACCAGCTCGCGGCCATGGCCGCCAGGGCCTTCGGCGGCAGCGCGCTCGCGGACGGCGAGGATGCGGTGAGCGAGCTGAAGGATGGCTGGTTCAACGCGGCCTACTGCCTCCGGCTGGCCGACGGCCGCGAGGTCATCCTCAAGATCGCGCCGCCCAAGGGGGTGGAGGTGCTGGCGTATGAGAAGGACATCATGGCGACCGAGGTCGCGGCCATGCGCCTGGCGGCCAGCAACCCGGCCATCCCTGTGCCCGAAATATACGCCTATGACGCGGCCCTCGACCTGTGCGACTCGGAATACTTCTTCATGGCGAAGCTGGACGGGGAGAACTACGGGCATGTGAAGGAATCGCTGCCCCAGGAGACCCAGGCGCAGATCGACCGGCAGATCGGCGTGATCATCCGGGAGCTCAACGGCTTCACGGGCCAATACTTCGGCCTGGACGGCAACCCCGACCTGCGCGCGGACACCTGGCGGGAGGCCTTTATCAGGCTGTGCGAGGCGGCGCTGGAGGATGGCATCCGAAAGAATGCCACGTATGGCTATGCGATCGACGACATCCGCGCGGCGATCGCGAAGCACGCGTCCTCGCTGGACGCCATCGTTACGCCGCAGATGGTGCACTGGGATCTCTGGGATCTGAACATCTTCGTCAAAGACGGCCGGATCACCGGCGTCCTGGACTTCGAGCGGGTCCTCTGGGCCGAGCCGCTGATGGAGGCGCAGTTCCGGGCCCTGTCCTGGGGCGGCGTGTCGGAGAGCATGCGCGGGTACGGCAAGACGACCTTCACGGACGAGGAGCTTCGGCGCTGCACGCTGTACACGCTCTATCTCGGCCTGGTGATGAAGACGGAGTGCTATTATCGCGACTACGGCTCGGACGAGATCGCCAACCAGGCGGACTCGATCGTCGCCTCGGCCATGACGTGGCTGCAGGAGAACTGAGCACCGGTGACAGGCGCGTCAAGGGATCCAGCGCGGGCCGGCTCCAGGGTCGAACGGCTGGGCAGGGAGAAGATCGGCAAGCTGCTTCTGGAGATGTCCTCCCAGACCACGCTCGCGCTGCTGGTCTACGCCATCTACAGCGTCACCGACACCTATTTCCTCTCCGTGGGCATCAACTCGCGGGCCGCGGCCGGCGCGTCGATCATCTCGCCGGTGCTGATGGCGCTGGGCGGCGTCTCGACCACGGTCGGAGTCGGCGGCGCATCGGTGGTCTCGCGCGCGCTCGGCGAGCGCAACAGCGAGCGGGCCTCCAGGGCGGTGGCCAACACCTTCCTGATCTTCTGGGTCTCGGCGCTGGTGATCACGGTCTGCGGCGCGATCTATATCGAGCCGATCGTCTATCTGCTCGGCGCGACGGAGGGGGTCGCGCCCTACGCCATCGAGTACGGCCGGATCATCTTTCTCGGCGCAATCTTCAGCACGGGCTTCTCCGCGATCGTCCGGGCGGACGGCAGCATCCGGTTCTCGACCGCGATGTGGATCATCCCGGTGGCCGCGAATATCGCGCTGAGCTGGCTGTTCGTCATGGTCCTTCGCATGGGCGCCGCGGGCGCGGCGCTGGCGACCGTCATCGGCGGGCAGGCCCTCTCGGCCGGCATGAGCGTTTATTTCTTCTTCTTTCGCAGGGAGCGCTCCTATCAGATCAGGGCCGCGTACTTCAGGCCGGACTGGCCGCTCATGCGCGAGGTGCTGACCATCGGGTTCCCCTCCTTCGTCAAGAGCAGCAGCGCCAGCCTGGTCGTCATCGTCACGAACAACCTGTTGAAGGCGATCGGCGGCGACGCCGCGCTCGGCGTGTTCGCCATCGTCAGCCGGATCTATGCGGCGCTGAACATGCCCAAGACCGGCATCGTGCAGGGGATGCAGCCGATCCTGGGCTATAACTTCGGCCAGAGGCGGTTCGACCGGGTCCGCCGGACGATCGCCCTGGCCCTCGGCTCGTCGGTGACGTATGGGCTGTTCGTCGGCCTCCTCTGCCTGGCGCTGCCCGCGACGTTGATCGGGTTGCTCTCCAAGGAGGCCGCGATCATCGCCGAGGGGCAGGTGGCCCTCAGGCTGATGGCGCTGGCCTGTCCGCTGGGCGACATCTCCGTGGCGGTCGCGGCCTACTTCCAGTCCGCCGGCCGGGCCAGAGAGGCGCTGCTGCTGTCGCTCGGCAGCATCTTCTTCGCCAAGCTGCCGATCCTGCTGCTGGCCGCCAGCCTCTCCTCGCTGAGGGGGATCTGGGCCTCGGAGGCGGTATCGGAGCTGATCCTCTGCGTCGCCGCCCTGCTGATGTTGCGGGGGTATCAGGCGAAGATGCCAGCGCCTGAGCTTCTGGCTTAGCGCCTATCCGAATAACACTGGGGCGCGCCTCACTCCTATCCTTCTCTCCTGACGTGCGAGCCGCAGGCTCGCCCTCAGGAGAGGGGGTTGAGGGGGTGAGGCCGGGCGGCCCTTATGGCTGAAGGAGTCCTGATGAGTCTGTGGACGAAAGTGAGAGCGTATCCGAGGCTGGGCCTCGTTTTTCTGGCATTCATCGCCTTCGTGGCGCTGGGGTTGCCCGACGGGCTGCTGGGCGTGGGCTGGCCCTCCATCCGGGCCGGCTTCGCCATCCCGCTGGACGCGATCGGCCTGCTGCTGATCGCGTCGGTCTCCGGCTATATGACCTCCAGCTTCCTCAGCGGCTTCCTGCTCGCACGGGTCGGCGTGGGGCGCATCCTGGCGGCCAGCTGTCTGCTCACCGGCCTGGCGCTGCTCGGCTACACCTTTGTCCCGCAATGGTGGATGATGGTGCTACTGGGCGTGTTTGCGGGGCTGGGTGCGGGCGCCATCGACGCCGGCCTCAACACCTACGTGGCAGCGCACTTCAGCGATGGGATCATGCAGTGGCTGCATGCCTCCTGGGGCGTCGGCATCACCATCGGCCCTATCATCATGACGCTCGGCCTGACCAGCCTGCACACCTGGCGGTTCGGCTACCGGGTGGTGGGCGTCTTCCAGCTCGCGCTGGCGGTCGGCTTTGCGCTGACCCTGGCGATGTGGAACCAGGATCGCGCGCCGGCGGGCGGCGAGGCCGCAAGACGCCTGACGGACTACAAGACGCCGATGAGCGAGACCCTGCGCCAGCCGTGGGTGTGGCTCAGCGTGCTGCTGTTCGTCCTCTACGTGGGCGCGGAAGGCGCGCTGGGCACCTGGACCTACACGCTGCTGACCGAATCGCGCGGGGTGGACAAGACGCTGGCCGGGTTCTTTGCGGGCAGCTACTGGTTCACCTTCACCATCGGCCGCGTCGTGGCCGGGGTGTTCGCCCGGCGCATGGGCGTCGATAAGCTGGTGCTGGGCGGGCTGGCCGGCGCGCTGCTGGGCATGGCGCTGCTCGTCTGGAACCCCTCCCAGATGGCAAACGTGGTCGCGGTGGCGGTCATCGGCCTGGCGATCGCGCCCATCTTCCCCGCGCTGACGTCGGGCACCCGGATGCGCGTCGGCGACCGTTACGCCGCCAACACGATCGGGATGCAGATGGCCGCGACCGGCTTTGGCACGGCGCTCATCCCCAGCCTGCTGGGCGTGCTGGCGCGGCGGCTCTCGCTGGAGGTCATCCCCGTCTGCCTGCTGGGCGTGTACATCGTCCTGGCCGGCGTCTACATCCTGTCGATGCGGCCCCGGAGGGCGCGTGTCGCAGCCACAAGGGTCGGAGTGCCCTGAACCCAGCCTTCGCTGTCATCGGAGACGCCATGTCCAAGCGACCCCACGTGGCAATGTCGCTCGCCTATCTGCTCGTGCTCTGCACCGGCTTCGGCACGGGCGGGCTCTGGCCGGTCTATCTGAACCAGCTCGGCGCGACGCCCATGGAGGTGGGCATCATGAACGCGGTCAGCGGCCCGGCCAACCTCATCGGCACGCTGCTGGCCGGCTGGCTGGCCGACCGTTTCCGCCGCCGCCGCGAGACCTTCATCTTTGCCTGCGGCCTGTTTGTCCTGACCTGGGCGCTGATGAGCCGGGCGACCACCTGGCAGCAGCTCACCGTCCTGAACCTGCTGGCCGGCTTCTGTTTCGGCATGGCCACGAATATGATCATCATCATGACGGGGCTGCTCTCCGCCGCGGCGCGACGGGGGGGCAGCTTCGGCCTGCTGACGCTGGTCTCGTCGTCGAGCCTGGTGGTCACCGGCCTGACCTGGGGCCAGATCGCGGACCGCTGGGGCTTCCCCACGCTGCTGCTGATCGACGCGCTCCTCTGCGCGATCAGCAGCGGCCTCGCCTTCTTCTTTGTCGAGCCGCCGCTGGCCCGGCCGGCCGCCGGCCCGGCCGTCCGACAGCCGGGGGCGGGGGGCGGCCTGGGCGTGGGTTACTACAGCCTGCTGATTGCTGCGGTGTTCGTTTCCCTCTCCGAGTACGGCGGCGGGTTTGGCCGCTCGGTCGCCATGAGCGAGCTGGGCTTCTCGGCCACCGCGGTCGGGCTGGCCGCGGCAATCGGCGGCGCCATCAGCCTGCCCGCGCCGCTGCTGCTCGGCAGGCTGTCGGATCGGATTGGGCGCAAGCGGCTGCTGATCCTGGGCTGCGCGATCGGCCTGGCCGCGCTGCCCGCGATGGGCTTCGCTTCGACCGTCTGGGGCTTCTGGGGCGCGTCCGTGCTGCTGGGCGTCATGGCGACCTGGCAGCCCCTGCTGCAAGCGCTGGTGACCGACATGCTGCCGCGCGATCTCGTGGGCCGCGGGCTGGGGATGCTCGGCGGCGTCCGCTCGCTGGCGATCCTGCTGAGCTCGCTGGCCGTCGGCGCGGCCTTCCAGGGCCTCGGCATACGCGCCACCTTCTGGCTCCTGACGCTGGCCGTGCCGGTCGCCATCGGGCTGATCGCCCGCGTGCATGAGGCGCGCGGCCTCCGCGGCGACCCCATGTTCGAGCTGGGATCGGGGCTTTAGCGCGCCCGGCCCGATGGTTCGGGCCAGGCGCGGCCCGCGCGGGTCACCAGTTCGTCACCGAGCCATCGGCGCGGCGCAGGTGGGGCGCCTCCCAGAAGCGGAACTCGCCGGCCGCGGCCAGCGCCTCATCGACCTCCACGCCCAGCCCCGGCGTATCGGGCACGGGGAAGCGGTCGCCCTGTAGCTGCGGCTGGACCGGGAAGAGATCCATGTCGTAGAAGCCGAGCTCCTCGGTCGGCGACACGCGCACCTCCAGCCAGGCGAAGTTGGCGACCGCCGCGGCCAGGTGGATCGTGGCCGCGGTGCAGATGGGGCCGAGCGGGTTGTGCGGCATCAGGTCGATGTAGTGCGCCTCGGCCCAGCCCGCGACCTTCATCGCCTCGGTCAGCCCGCCGACGTTGCACACGTCGATGCGCGCAAACTGGGTCAGCCCGCGCTCGATGTAGGGCAGGAAGGCCCACTTGCTGGAGAACTCCTCGCCGATGGCGAACGGCACGTCCGTCATCTGGCGGAGCGCGGCGTAGGCCTCCGGCGTCTCGTCGCGGATCGGCTCCTCCAAAAAGTCGAGCGTGCCGGAGGGCATCCGCTGGCAGAACGACGCGGTCTCGGCCACGCTCAGCCGGTGATGGTAGTCGATGCCCAGGACCGGATCCGGCCCCACGGCCTCGCGCAGCTTCGTCAGCCAGGTCGCGGTCTGGCCGATGGACTGCCGCGGCTCCCAGAGGTGGGGATCGTCGCTGCGGGGATGGCCGGGCCCGGTCCGGATGACGCTCCAGCCCTTCGAGATGAGCAACTGCGTATCCTCGATGAGCTGCGGGCCCATCGCCGCGCCGGTCGTCGCAAAGCAGGGCACGAAGTCGCGCTGGCGGCCGCCGAGCAACTGATACACCGGCACGCCCAGCGCCTTGCCGACGATGTCGTGCAGCGCGATGTCGATGGCCGCGATGGCTGCGGTCAGCACGCGGCCGCCCTCGAAGTACTGGCTGCGGTACATCTCCTGCCACAGCGCGCCGATGCGCATGGGGTCTCTGCCCAGCAGGAACTCGCGGTAGTGGCGGACCGCGCCCATGACCGCCAGCTCGCGGCCGGACAGCCCCGATTCGCCCCAGCCGTGGATGCCGGCGTCGGTCTCGATCTTGAGGATAAGCTGGTTGCGGCTGCCCACCCAGACCGGGTAGGCCTTGATGTCGGTGATCTTCATGCTTCCTCCGGATGCGCTTGATAGGGTCGTGCTTGTGATCTGTTTGAAAACGGCTCCGGCTTGCCTCACCCCCCAGCCCCCTCTCCTGACGTGGGACGAGCCTCCGGCTCGCCCGTCAGGAGAGGGGGAGCCGAGGGGAGGTGAGATTTTTTGGATAGCCGGTCAGCGCGTCAGCGCGTGCAGGCGGGCGAGCGGCGCTTGCAGCGCCGGGTAGAGCGGCCGGTACACTTCCTCGTAGAGCTGCGCGTAGCGCGCGGCGCGGCCGGCGTCGGGCAGCGTCGCGGCGGTCTCCAGATGGGCCATGGCGCGGGCCGCGGCGGCCACGTCCGGGAACAGCCCCGCGCCGGCCGCGGCCAG
>MWBF01000001.1 GCA_002068935.1 Chloroflexi bacterium ADurb.Bin325 | reverse complement strand
AATCCGGCACCCCCGGCCCCTCTCCCGCATAGCGGGAGAGGGGAGCATCTCCCCCTTCCCCCGTCGGGACGGGGGAAGGGGGAGGGGATGGGGGCGACTATGGCCCTCACCCCCGGCCCTCCCCCGCTGCGCAGGGGAGGGAGCGTCACCCCTGGGGATGGGGGCCATGCTTTGGCGTTTTGCCCGTTCGGGTGTATCATAGAGTGTACGTTGAGCCGGACCATGGGTGTTCGGCTTCGTTGTGTGTGTCTGTCGCGAAGCGAGGAGGAAGTTCCGTTGCTCAAGATTGCGCCGTCCATCTTGGCCGCCGATTTTGCCAGCCTGGGCATCGCGGTGCAGGCCGCGGAGGCCGCCGGGGCCGATTATATCCACGTCGATGTCATGGACGGGCATTTCGTCCCCAACATCACCATCGGGCCGCCGGTCGTCACGGCGCTCCGCAAGGTGACCCGGCTGCCGTTGGACGTCCACCTGATGATCGAAGCGCCGGAGCGCTACCTGGCCGATTTTGCGCGCGCCGGCGCCGACATCCTGACGGTGCACGTCGAGACGTGCCCGCATCTGCATCGCACCGTCCAGCAGATTCGCGAGCTGGGCGCGCGGCCCGGCGTCACGCTCAATCCGGCGACCAGCCTGGAGGCCGTGCGCGAGATCCTGCCCTTCGTGGATCAGATCCTGGTCATGACGGTCAACCCGGGCTTCGGCGGCCAGCGCTATATCCCGACCATGACGGCCAAGGTTGCCCGGCTGGCAACCATGATCCGCGACACGGGCCGTGCGATCGACATCGAGGTGGACGGCGGCATCGACCACACCACGATCGGCGAGGTGGCCGCGGCGGGCGCGACCATCTTCGTGGCCGGCACGGCCATCTTCGGCCACCCTGACGGCATCGCCGAGGGGATCGCGGCGCTGCGCGCGGCGGCCTGACGTTTTGGTCGGCCGGGCTACGGCCTCGCCGCGGCGAGACCCGGCCGGATCGGGCTCATTAAAAGCAAACAGCCGGCGTGCAAGCCCGTAGGCTCACGGCCGGCCGCCTGCTCGGTGCGCAGGAGCGAATCGGTCAAGCCTTCTGCATCGTCTTGATGCACTTGGCGCAGATGTAGACGCGCATCGGCCGGCCGCCCACCAACAGGCGCTTGCGCTGGACATTGGGATTCCAGCGGCGCGGGGTATGGCGCATGGAATGGCTGACGTTGTGTCCAAACTGTGGCCCCTTGCCGCAAACTTCACACTTGGCCATCGGAAGATCTCCCTCGTGAATGCTCTGAGTCAGACAAGCTGTGACCGAGCCAAACGAGGGCCCGGCCACAGTGACGACCATCATACCACATGGCTGCGCTGATTGCAAAAGCGCCGCCCATGTTTTTTGACATTCGATGCCGCACGCCATCGTGCAGGCGTGCAGAGAGGAGCCGGCATGGCGGACGATAAAAAGCAGGGCCGGATCGAGATTTCACCCCAGACCATCGCGACCATCGCGGGCGATGCCGTGTTACGTTGTTATGGGGTGGTCGGCATGGCCAGCAAGAACCTGCTCGACGAGATCGCTGACCGCTTCCAGCCCGAACGCTGGGGCCGCGGCGTGGATGTGCTGGTCCGCGACGGCCAGATCGTGGTGGATCTGTACGTCGTCGTGCAGTACGGCACGCGCGTCTCCGAGGTGGCGCACGGCGTCATGCACGGCGTCAAATACGCCCTGGAGCAGGCCCTCGGCATTCCGGTGGCCGAGGTGAACGTGCATGTGCAGGGCCTGCGCATGCCGAACGACAATGCATAGCCACGATACTTTCAGTCGAGGAGTCATACGTTGACGACAACAGAGACCCCCGGGGCGAGCAACCAGCCGACGCGGCCGCCAGCCCAACCGGGCCCGGCCGGGGCCGCCGGCTCCGCCCCGACGATCGACGGGGTGCGCTGGCGCGACCTGCTGAACGCCGGGCTGGCCTGGCTGGAGCGCCACCACGAGATTGTCAACGCACTGAACGTGTTCCCGGTGCCGGACGGCGACACCGGCACGAACATGCTCCTGACGATGAAGTCAGCGTGCCGCGAGATCACGGACGAACAGGCGCACACGGTGGGCGCGGTGGCGAAGGCCGCCGCGTATGGCGCGCTGATGGGCGCGCGCGGCAATTCCGGCGTCATCCTATCGCAGATCCTGCGCGGCATCTCGCGCAGCCTGGATGACCAGACCCTGCTCGACGGCCGCACCTTTGCGGAGGCGCTGGCCGAGGGCAGCCGCATCGCTTATCGCGGCGTCAATCGCCCCGTCGAAGGCACCATCCTGACCGTCGTGCGCGAGGCCGCGGCCGCGGCGGAGAGCGCCGCGCAACTGGAGGACGACCTGAACTTCGTCCTCTCGCGCACGGTGCGCGCGGCCGACGAGGCCGTCGCCAACACCCCGCGGCTGCTGCCCGTGCTCGCCCAGGCGGGCAAGGTGGACAGCGGCGGCAAGGGGCTCTTCTTCATCCTGGAGGGCATCTACCGCGCGCTCCAGGGCGAGGCGACGGAGGGCCTGCCTTCGGCCGCGCAGCCGGCGACCGGCGAGGCGCAGCCGGCCGCCGGTCGGCCGCCGAAGGGCCAGCGCGAGCTGCCCAAGCTGGTCTACGGCTTCGACGTGCAGTTCCTCGTCGAGGGCAAAGGTCCGCTCGATGTCGCCGCGATCCGCGAGCACATCACCGCGCTGGGCGACTGCCCGCTGGTCGAGGGCGACGAACATCTCGTCAAGGCCCACGTCCACGTGCCCGACCCCGGCGTCGTGCTCTCCTATGCGGTCAGCCTCGGCTTCGTGACCGACGTCGTGGTCGAAAACATGGACGACATGTCCATCCCGGAGATGCCGGAGGGCTACGACCCGCTGCCCCCGCGCTTCGAGACGCCCGCCGCCTCGGCGGAGCCGGAGGCGCCGGCCGCGGCGGAGATCGACGCCGGGTCGATCGAAGGCCCTGGCATCGTCGTGGTCGCGCCCGGCGCGGGGCTGGCGGACGTCTTCCGCAGCATGGGCGCTCACGTGGTCATCTCCGGCGGGCAGACGATGAACCCGAGCACCCAGGATCTGCTGGAGGGCGTGCGCCGGCTGCCGGTGTCCGAGGTCATCATCCTGCCCAACAACGGCAACATCGTCATGGCCGCGGGCCAGGCGCAGACGCTCGCGGCCCAGGAGGGCAAAAACGTCGTCGTCGTGCCGAGCAAGAGCGTGCCCCAGGGCATCAGCGCGCTGCTGGCGCTCAACCCGCACGCCAGCCTGGAGCACAACGCGCGCGCCATGCTGGCCGCGCTCAAGAGCGTGGAGACCGGCGAGGTGACGGTGGCCGTGCAGGATGCGACCTTCGACGGCATCCAGGTCAAGGCGGGCGACGTGATCGGCCTGCTGAACGACCAGTTGACCGCCACCGGCGCGGACGCGGCCAGCGTCGCCGCGACCCTGCTCGAACAGATGCACGCGGCCGACCTGGGCATCATCACGCTCTATTACGGCGCACCCGTGACCGAGGCCGAGGCGCTGGCGTTGCAGGAGCTGCTGCGCGGCCGGTATCCCGACCAGGAGATCGAGACCGTCGCGGGCGGGCAGCCGTTCTATCATTACATCATTTCGGCGGAGTAATCGTGGCACAGGTCAAGATCGTTACGGACAGCAGCGCCCATCTGCCCGACATGGCCCTGGTTGCCGAATACGGCATCGAAGTCATCCCGCTGCTGGTGCGGGTCGGCTCCCAGGTCTACCCGGAACGGATAAACCAGACCGACGAGGCGCTGCTGCGCCGGATGCTGCAAGACCCCAAGAGCGTCACGGTGGATGCGCCTGCGCTCAACCAGGTGCAGGCCCTCTTCGCCCGGCTGGGCCAGGTCACGGACAGCGTGATCTGCATCCACGGCTCCGGCGCGCTGCACGACACCGGCGAGATCGTGCGCCGCGCCGCGGCCGGCTTCATGGGCCGCCAGCGCATCGTCGTCCTGGACACGCTGACCACCTCCATCGGGCTGGGGCTGATCGTGGAGGCCGCGGCCAGGGCCGCCGCGACGGGCGCATCGCAGGCCGAGATCGTCAGGATCGTGCGCGGCATGATCCCGCACATCTACGCGCTCTTCTTCTCCGACAGCCTGGAATATCTGGAGGCGTGGGGGCGGCTCGGCCCCGCGCAGACGATGCTCGGCACCATGCTCGACCTGAAGCCGCTGTCGATGATGGAGGACGGCGACTTCGTGCCCATCGAAAAGGTGCGCAGCTACGCCCGCGCGGTGGACAAGCTGCACGACTTCATCATCGAGTTCTCGCGCATCGAGCAGTTGTACCTGGTGCAACACGGGTTCGAGACGGAGGCGGCGCAACTGCTCGAACGCCTGGAGCTGACCTTCCCGCGCCGCGAGTTCCCCGTCATCGACTATTCTCCGTCGCTGGCCGTCCACGTCGGCCCGCGGGCGCTGGGCGTCATGGTGTACGAGGGCGTCCGGTGACGGTGTAACACAGATGGACAATGCAATCTCCCGTTTATTGAAGATCCTCGCCCTGGAAAAGAAGCAGGGCTATCGCAACAAGGCGGTCATCGGCGGGCTGGACAAATTCGTCAGCCGCTGGGAGGCGGACGCCCGCGCCGAGGCGGGCGACTCGACGGCCATCAACCAGATCATCGCGCTGCTCCTCGGCTATCCGGCGATCGATGACCTCGCCGCGCGCGAGCGCATCCTGGAGCAGGTCATCCGCCGCGCGCACGAGATCACGTCCGGCGCCGGCCCGGCCCTCGCGGGGGAGACGCCCCTCGCGCCGGACGCCGCGGCCGTCAGCCCGCCGCCCGATGCTGCGCCCGTGGCCCCAGCCGAGCCGGCCACCGCAACATCCCGGCCGGGCGAGCCCTTCGTGCCCGCGCCCAGCAAGCCGGCCTCCCTCGCGCCGCGGCCCGAGCCGCCCGCCCGCGAGCCGGAGCCGCGCCGCCGCGCGCCCGCGCGCGCCCCGGCGGCCCCGGCCGCCGCGCCCGGCCTGGGCCTGGACGCGCCGGTCACCCGGCTGCCCGGCGTGGGACCCGGCTTTGCGCAGAAGCTCGCCAGGCTGGGCGTCGAGACCGTGCACGACCTGCTCTATCTGCTGCCCCACCGTTATGACGACTACAGCAAGCTACAGACCATCAACCGGCTGAAATGGGGCGAGGAGGTCACGGTCATCGGCACGGTCTGGAACGTCAGCAGCCGGCCGATCGGGGACGACCGCAAGATGGTGACCGCGGTGGTCGGCGATGGGACCGGCGAGATACAGATGACCTGGTTCAACCCGTTCATCGAGAAGCAGCTCCGCACCGGCCAGGCCTATGCGTTCAGCGGCAAGGTGGACAGCTATCGCGGCGTGCTGACCATGCGCCACCCCAACCTGGAGCCGCTGGATCGCAACCAGCTCAACACGGGCCGCCTCGTGCCCATCTACCCGCTGACCGAGGGGCTGTCGAACAACTGGCTGCTCAAGCTGATGCGCAGCGCCATCAGCGCCTGGGCCGAGGAGACGGTCGACTTCCTGCCCGAGACGGTGCGCCGCACCGCGGATCTGCTGCCGCTGGCAAAGGCGCTGACGCAGATCCACCTCCCCGACAGCCAGGCGCAGCTTGCGGCCGCGCACCGCCGCCTGAGCTTCGACGAATTCTTCGTCCTCCAGCTCGGCGTGCTGGCCGCGCGGCAGCGCTTCCAGGGCCAGGCGGGCCGCGCGCTCCGGACGGACGAGGAGCTGCTCGCGCCTTTCCTCGCGTCCCTGCCCTTCAGCCTCACCACGGCCCAGCGCCGCGCGCTGGACGGCATCCTGGCGGATCTGGCGCGGCCGCGGCCGATGAGCCGGCTGCTGCAGGGCGACGTCGGCTCGGGCAAGACCGCGGTCGCCGCGGCCGCGCTCTGGATCGCGGTCGCCAACGGCGCGCAGGGCGCGATCATGGCCCCGACCGAGATCCTGGCCGAGCAGCACGCCCGCTCCTTCGGCCGCATGTTCGAGAGCCTGACACATCCGGTCTTCGGCCGGCCCATCCGGGTCGTCACGCTGACGGGCAGCCTGCGCGCGGCCGAGCGCGCGGAGGCGCTGGCCGCGCTGGCCGCGGGCGAGGCGGATATCGCGGTCGGCACGCACGCGCTGGTGCAGGAGGGGGTCGAGTTTCGCGAGCTGGCCGCGGCCGTGGTGGACGAGCAGCACCGCTTCGGCGTCGAGCAGCGCGGCGCGCTGCGCCAGAAGGGCGTCCAGCCGCACATGCTCATCATGAGCGCGACGCCGATCCCGCGCTCGCTGGCCCTCACCATCTACGGCGACCTGGACATCTCCGTCATCGACGAGATGCCCGCGGGCCGCACGCCCATCAAGACCCGCTGGCTGACGACCGCGCAGCGCGAGCGCGCCTACGACTTCATCCGCCGCCAGGCGCAGGCCGGCCGCCAGGCGTTCATCGTCTACCCGCTCGTCGAGGAGTCGGAGACCAGCGACGCCAGGGCCGCGGTCGAGGAGCACGCGCGGCTGCAACAGAGCGTCTTTGCCGAGCTGCGCGTCGGGCTGCTCCACGGCCGGCTGAAGGGCGAGGAGAAGGACGCGGTGATGCGCGCGTTCAGCGCGGGCGAGCTGGACGTGCTCGTGGCGACCTCCGTGGTCGAGGTGGGCATCGACGTGCCCAACGCCACCGTCATCCTCATCGAGGGCGCGGAGCGCTTCGGCCTGGCCCAACTGCACCAATTCCGCGGCCGCGTGGGCCGCGGCCCGCACGCCTCCTACTGCATCCTCATCTCCGATGTGGAACAGGGCGACGGCGTGCGCCGTCTCCAGGCGCTGGAGACCAACAACGACGGCTTTGCGCTGGCCCAGATCGACCTGGATCTGCGCGGGCCGGGCGACTTCTTCGGCACGCGGCAGAGCGGCCTGCCGCCGCTGCGCACCGCGCAGTTGAGCGACCTGCGCACGCTGGAGCTGGCCCGCGCGGCCGCGCAGGCGGTGTTTGCGGCGGATCCGGAGCTGGCCCTGCCCGAACATCGCGGCCTGGCCGAGCGCGTGGCCGCGTTCTGGCGCGGCGCGGGCGACGTCAGTTAGAGACTGCCTGAAAAGCCCGAAACGGGCGGTTGAAACTGCGGCCACATTTACCAGGCCCCTGCGGACTTGCGGGCTTGAGTCTGCGCAGGCAGCGCAATCGTGGCCGTGACTTCAGTCGCCAGGCGACTTTTTTTAAACAGCTTCATAGAGGCAAGCGGAGTAACTTTCATGCGAGCGCTGTATCCCGGCACGTTTGACCCGATCCACAACGGACACATCGACATTGCGACGCGGGCCGCGGGCCTGTTCGACGAGCTGGTCATCGGCATCTACAACAGCCCGCCCAAGACCCTGACGTTCGAGACAGCGCAGCGCATCGCGCTGGCGGAGGAATGCCTCGCCCATTTGCCCAACGTGCGGGTCATGTCCTATCATGGGCTGACCGTCACCTTTGCGCGCGAGATCGGCGCCTCCGTCCTCGTGCGCGGGCTGCGGGCCATCTCGGACTTCGAATTCGAGTTCCAGATGGCGCTGACCAACAAGAAGCTCGACCCCGGGCTCGAGGTCATCTGTTTGATGACCAGCCTGGAATATGCCTACCTCAGCTCGTCCATTCTCAAAGAAGTGGCGCTGTTGGGCGGCGATATACAACATCTGGCGCCACCGGCCATCCGGAATGCGTTGCACGCGCGCTTTGCGGGCCTTCGCCCCGAAGCCGCCGCCTCCGTGCCGATCCGGACCTCGCGCGACTGACGATAAGGTGATTCAAACATGCAAGCATTGATCGACGAGCTCGAGGAACTCGTGCAGACGGCCAACAAGATGCCCCTCGGCGGCAAGCTCCTGATCGACGAGGCGGCCTTGCGCAACCTCGTCAAGAAGATGCGCGCGGCGCTGCCCGACGAACTGCGCGTCGGCCAGCGCATCTCCGGCGAGCGCGACCGCATCCTTGCGGAGGCGCGCGCCCAGGCGCAACGCATCGTCGAGGAGGCCCGGGCCCAGTCCGCCGCCCACCTGGACGAACAGAGCATCATTCAGACGGCGCGCCAGCGCGCGCGCGAGATCCAACAGGAGGCGGAGAAGGCCGCGGCCGAGCTGCGCAGCGAGGCCGACCAGTATGTCCTCAACCAGTTCGTCGCGCTGGAGGCCCGCCTGGTGCGGGTGCTGCGCGAGGTGCAGGCGGCGCAGAGCGTAGCGTCCCTTGACAGCGCCGAGCACCGGGCTACAAGCGACCCGGTCACTGGCCAGCAGTTCCAAATATGAGTTTGGATTGGTTAGCCGGGCGTCAATTCCAGCTCGGCCAGCATAAAATCGAGCAACTGGTCCCAACCGTGAAAGTAGTGATAACGGGTCAGCGCCCGGATATCGTCAAAAAATGTCTTGCGGGTACCCAGGGCGGTGCGTAGGCGGCGATACTTCTCATCGCAGAGCTGGAGCACGGTGTGAAACAGGAAGGCCAGCAGGATAAGCATCACCACGATCGCCGCCAGGTATTGTTTGCCATGGCCGTAGTTGTGTTCAAGGTAGTAACCCTGGTTCTTGAGCACGTTGTTGTTTTCGTTTTCGATCTTCCAGCGGCTGCGCCCGGCGGCGACCACCGGCCTGATCGTATCTGCGGTCAACTGCTGATCCGTGGCCCAGGCGTTATGGTACAACACCGCGCCCGTGGGTTCGCTGATGATCGTCAGTTCGCACCAGTTGACGGCCAGCGCCTTGGGGCCGGCGCGCAACGGCACTTGGTTGACGTAGCGATAGGTCCAGACTTCGTAGCCGTGGCCGGTCCAGCGGCGATCACTGACTTGCGCCACGGCCTCGATTTTGGCCAGCAAGGCGACTTCTTCATACAGCGTGGGATGCGAGTCGGGCTTGCAGGTCAGAATGAAACTCAGATGCTGCGCTTGCAACAGTTCGCAAAACGGCTGATGACAGTGCAAATCGTCGGCCAGGATCGTCACCCGCTGTTGCGCCAACTGCGACGCATTGCGTGCGACCCAGCGGCGGGCCGCGTTGCGCTCGCAATCTTGTTTCTCGGCGCCATCCTGGGGCATGATGAACTCCGGTTCCATGACCAGCACCTCGGCCTTGCCGGGCCGCACCAGAGCGGGAATCAGCGCCGTATGGGCATAGCGCGTGCCGGTTTCCTTCTTGATGACGGTACACTGTGCACAATGCACTTGCGTCGAGGAGAAATACTGCGTGCCATCCAGGGAGCACAACAGCCCACCGTTGAAGCTCCGATAGTCTGCCAGAACGCCGACCGCCGCCAACTGCTGGAGCACCGCCCAAAAAGGGGGCCGCAGATAGGCCGGCGCAATCGGATCCAGCAGATTGCGAATCTGCGGGTCACTGGGAATATGGGTGACGCCGAAGAGGCTCTGGGCATTATTGCACCCTTTGCGGCGTTGCATGTCGCGTTGACGGGCCAAAAACGAGGGCGTTTGGGTGAAGAAGACCCCGAAGGCACCCAACATGGCATCGCTGATGGTGTACCGGCTATTCTTGCCAGTGCGGTGATCCGGCAAATTCTCGCCGGTTGCGACCAAAATCGCCAGCAGTTGCCCCCAAGATAGTGGCTTCGTCATGACCGACCCTCCTGTCAGATGTGACGCTTACACTATCATCTTTGGCTCAGTTCGTCATATTTGGAATCGCTGCTTCTTGACATTGCACCTTCCCTCACCTATAATAGTCGCTTGGCGCTTGGCCGCCGAGCTTCACGCGTCGTGCGCGGGCGCGCACCCGGGCGGCTGAACGTGAACTCCGGCCGATGGGACAGGCTGTCATGAACGATTTGCGCTTCAATGTCGCACAACTGCTCAGGGATGTCGTCGGCGCGGCGCGGCGGGTCGAAGTGGCCGCCAATCTGTATGAGCTGGCGCCGGAGCTGAGCGGCGACGATCGCAGCCGCGTGCTGCGCGGCGCGGTGCGCATGCTGAACACCAACGCGGGCATCCTGGTCCAGGGGCGGCTCACGGGCACGGCGACGCTGGCCTGCGCGCGCTGCCTGGAACCGGTCACGACGCCGCTGGAAGTGGAGATCGAAGAGCTGTTCCGGCCGACGATCGACCTCCTGACCGGCCGCGCCATCGTGCCCGAAGAGGAAGACCGGGCGCTGTGGATCGACGAGCATCACATCCTGGATCTGACCGAGGTGGTCCGCCAGGATGCGCTGCTGGCCGCGCCGCTGAACGCGGTGTGCAGCGAGGCCTGTCGCGGCCTGTGTCCCACCTGCGGCCAGAACCTGAACGAAGGACCATGCGACTGCAAGCCGGAGCCGGACCCGCGCTGGGGCCCGCTGACGGCCCTGCTCGATGACCGTGACAACGATCGTGCGGACGATCAGAACGTATAAGGAGTATGATCAGTGCCACCTCAGCCAAAACGTAAGCATTCCAAGGGCCGCCGCGACCGCCGGCGCGCCCACGACGCCCTGCCCGCCACCCACGTCGTGCGCTGCCCGCAGTGCGGCGCGATGCGGCTCCCGCATCACGTCTGCCCGGATTGCGGCGCATACAAGGGCGAGACCGTCTTCGAAGTGGAGTCGGCGAAGAAGAGTTAGCGAGCGCCCCGTGACGCGCCGGCCCCGCAGGGGCCCCGGCGAGCCACCGGCAGCATTCATCGCCGTCGTATCGGCATCCGGGGGGACCTGGGCCTGACCCATGTCCCCCCTCTTGTCTAAACGTCTATCCGAAAACCCGCTCCGGTCTCTGACCGTGCTCCTGGCTCGGTCGGAGACCGGCCAGAGCAATTTTCGGATAAATTCTAATTGTCTATCCGAGCGCGGCTCCGCTTTGTCGCCCGCCATCCCCCTCCCTGGCCCGCGGGCCGGAGGAGGGCTGCCGAAGGGGCGCAGGGCTCGACGCCTCCCGGATAGGCCCCGGGCTCATCCCGGCTGGCAGCCGGCCCGATTAACATACCACCTGAACAGGCCCTATCAGACCCATGAGCGGTGACATCGCCTACCTCTTCCCCGGCCAGGGGTCCCAGGCCGTCGGCATGGGCCGCGCCCTGGCGGACGCCTATCCCGTCGCGCGCGATACCTTCGCCGAAGCAGACGCCATCCTCGGATTCGCGCTGTCCGACCTGTGCTTTGCAGGCCCGGCAGAGACGCTGACCGAGACCACCAACGCGCAGCCCGCTATCCTGACCACCAGCATCGCCGCCTGGCGCGCCCTGCACGCGGCCCGGCCCGACCTCCCCGCGGCCTGTTGCGTCGCGGGCCACAGCCTGGGCGAGTACAGCGCGCTGGTGGCCGCGGGCGCGCTCGCCTTTGCAGACGCCGTCCGGCTGACCCGCACGCGCGGGGAGCTGATGGCTGCGGCCGGCCGCAGCCATCCGGGCGGCATGGCCGCCATCCTCAAGCTGGACGACGAGCAGGTCACGGCCCTGTGTGAGCAGGCCAGCCGTGAGAGCGGCGACAGCGTGCAGGTCGCCAACTACAATGCGCCGGGCCAGGTTGTCATCTCGGGCGGGCCGGCCGGCGTCGCGGCCGCGATCGAGCTGGCGCGCGCGGCCGGCGCACGGCCCCGACCGCTCGCGGTCAGCATCGCCGCGCACTCCGCGCTGATGGCGCCCGCGGCGGATGCGTTCGCCGCGGCCGTGGCCGCGACCCCGTTCAGCGAGCCGGCCGTGCCCATCATCGGCAACATCCAGGCCCGGCCGCTTCAGACCGTCGCGGATATCCGGCAGGAGCTCGTCGACCAGTTGACCGCCTCGGTGCGCTGGACCGCATCCATCCAGGCGATGGCCGCGCTGGGCGGCGCGCGCTTCGTGGAGGTCGGCCCCGGCGACGTGCTGACCGGCCTGATGAAGCGCATCTTGCCCGATGCGGCCACGGCCAACGTGCGCGCGCCGGAGGACATCGCCGCGCTATAGATGCTCTCGTTCGTAGTAGGCGCTTCAGCGCCCCCGCGGCCCCTGGCGCTAAAGCGCCTGCTACAAACCATTGAGGCGCGCAGCGGCTACGAAGCTATTTCGTGAACTTGAGGAGATGACCGGGATATGCTACAGGACAAGGTTGCGATTGTCACCGGGGCCTCGCGGGGCATCGGCGCCGCGATTGCCGCGGAGCTGGCCGACCAGGGCGCGCACGTGGTGGTCAACCACCGCGACAGCGCGGCCCAGGCAGAGACCGTCACGGCCGACCTGATCGGCCGCGGGGCCCAGGCGCTCACGGTGCAGGCCGACGTCAGCCGCCTGGCCGATGCGCAGGCGCTCGTCAAGGCCACGGTGGAACGCTTCGGCCGGATCGACATCCTCGTCAACAACGCGGGCACCACCCGCGACATGCTGCTCATGATGATGAGCGAGGATGACTGGGACACCGTATTGGCGGCGAACCTCAAAAGCGCTTACAATTGCAGCAAGGCCGTGCTGCGCGCCATGTTCAAGCAGCGCTATGGCCGCATCATCAACATCACCTCGGTCGTGGCGTTGAGCGGCCAGGCCGGCCAGACGAATTACGCGGCCTCGAAGGCCGGGCTGATCGGCTTCACGAAGTCGCTGGCGAAGGAGGTCGGCCCGCGCGGCATCACCGTCAACGCGGTCGCGCCGGGCTTCGTGCCGACCGCGCTGACCGACGTGCTGACCGACGAGCAGAAGCAGGCGGCCATCGGCCTGACGCCCCTGGGCCGGTTCGCCCGGCCGGAGGAGGTCGCCTATGCCGTGGCGTTTCTCGCCAGCGACCGGGCCGCCTTCATCACCGGCCAGGTGCTCAGCGTGGACGGCGGGCTGGTGATGCAGTAATTTGGGCAAAGAGGTGCTAGAATGGGTGTAGTACAGGGCAAGGTCACGATCGCGCCGCTGGTGCTGACGACCATCGTCAAACAGACGACCCTGGACCAGCGCGGAGTGCGCCGGCTCGCGCCGATCCCTCCGCGGATGCGCAGCCTGCGGGCGGGCGCGACGATCGAGGACGGGATCGCGATCATGGTCGGCGAGCAGGGCGTCCAGGTGGAGGTGCACGTGGTGGCCGACAACGACAGCAACATGCTCAAGCTCGGCTCGACGTTGCAGGCCGAGATCACCCGCGCCCTCGAGGAGATGGTCGGGATGCCGGTCGTGACGGTGGACGTCTACATCGATGACGTGGCCATGCCCGGCGCGGACAGCGCCAACGCTTCCTGAAAGGCAAAGGCAGGGTTCTCCGAGCCGCTGCCGCCGGAGGGCGAGGCTTTTACGCGCCAGTTGGTCAGCGGCGTCGTGCGCCATCGCGAGGCGCTCGATGCGCTCATCCACAAGTACGCCCCGGCCTGGCCCGTGCAGCAGATCGCCGTCATCGACCGCAACGTCCTGCGCATTGCCATCTACGAACTGAGCGGCGCGACCGGCACGCCGCCCAAGGTCGCCATCAACGAGGCCGTCGATCTCGCCAAGCTGTTCGGCAGCGACAACAGCTCGCGCTTCGTCAACGGCGTGCTCGGCGCGGCCATCGGCGGCGAGCGCATCACGCTGAGCGCAGCGCCCGACGCGCCGCAGGCCGCCGCGCCTGACAAGGAATGAATCGTGGACATTCTCGGAATTGGGCCGCTTGAACTGATCCTGATCCTGGTGGTCGCGCTGGCCGTGTT
Source organism: Chloroflexi bacterium ADurb.Bin325 (assembly GCA_002068935.1). Classification (GTDB taxonomy): domain Bacteria; phylum Chloroflexota; class Anaerolineae; order CG2-30-64-16; family CG2-30-64-16; genus MWBF01. The sequence goes on along the minus strand of MWBF01000001.1, from coordinate 45,010 downwards.
CGGGCCAGACCGCCTGCCGCAGTTCGGCGCAAAGATGGGCCGGGCCATGAAGGACATGCGCCGCGCGACGCGCGAGTTCTCGCGCGAGATCGACGAGGCGCGCGCCGCCATCGAGGCCCCGGCCAAAGAGGTGGCCGAGCCCTTCCAGGACGCCGGCGCATCGCTCAAGGATGTCGCGACCGCGGCCCAGGCCTTCCGCAACCCCGGCCAGGCGCTGCGCCAGTCCGTCATGCAGGAGATCAAGGCCGCGACGAGCGAAGGCGCGGCCGACCAGGATGCGCCGCCCGCGGCGGAGCCCGAGAACCAGATCCTGCCGCCCGGCTCGCCCGCCGCGAGCGCGGAGCCGGCTCCCCCGGCCGAGACGCCCCCGGCGCCTGCCGCGAGCACAGCAGACGCCGCGCCAGACGCCGCCGAACCGCAGCAGCCCCCCCCGGGCGCGGAGGCCTGAGCCATGTCGTTTACCGGTGTTTTCGGCTTCGTCGTCCTCATCATCGTCGCCATCGCGCTGCTCGGCCCCAGCAAGCTCCCGCGCGGGCTGGAACAGCTCTGGCTGATGCTGACCAACTTCCGCCGCTCTCAGGCCGAGCGGGAGCCGCTGACCCTGGAGGAGGCCCGCGCGATGTGGGCCGCCAGCGAAAGCCCGCTCTACGATCTGATCCAGATCATGTACGGCGCGGTCGAGCACCTGATGGAGCTGCGCAAGCGCATCTTCGTGGTCATGGGCTCCATGCTGGTCGGCGCGATCGCCACCGCCTTCTTCGTGGATGTCATCCTGCGCTTCCTGCAGGCGCCGGCGAAGAACGCCCTCTTCATCTTCCTGCGGCCCACCGACATGATCTGGGTGCGCATGGAGATCATCTTCAGCGCGGCGATCGTGCTGGCGCTGCCGGTGATGCTGTACCAGATCCTCATGTTCATCCGGCCCGCGCTGGAAAACCCGCACGAGATCGCGGTGTTCAAGATGGTGGCGATCGTCGGCGCACCGCTGGTGCTCTTCTTCTTTATCGGCGGGATCGTCTTCGCCTACTACGTCCTGCTGCCGGTGATGCTGCCCTTCCTGCTGGGCACCGGCGGCTCGATTGCACAGCCCACCTGGGATATCCGCCCCTATTACTCCTTCGTCCTGGCCGTCCTGCTGTGGATCGGCGCGGCGTTCGAGACGCCGCTGATCATGGCCATGCTCGCGCGGCTGGGCCTCGTCTCGCCGAAGGCGATGGCCAGACAGTGGCGCTACGCCATCGTGGGCGTGGCGTTTGTCTCCGCGGCCATCACCCCGACGGTCGACCCGATCAACATGATGCTGGTGATGGTACCGCTGCTGGGCCTCTATTTCCTGGGCGTAATCTTTGCGCGCGCAGTGTACCGGCCGCGGGCCGCGCTGGCAACCAGCGATAACACCTAATCCACCCGCTGAGGGAGCAGTCAATCGATGACAGCACAACGTGTCCTGATCATGGGGGCCGCGGGCCGCGACTTCCACAACTTCAACACCCTGTTCCGCGACAACGACGCCTACGAGGTCGTTGCCTTCACCGCCACACAGATCCCCAACATCGAGGGGCGGCGCTATCCGGCGGAACTGGCCGGCCGGCTCTACCCGCAGGGGATCGCCATCCACCCCGAAAGCGAGCTGGTGGAGCTCATCCGCAGCCTGCGGGTGGATCAGGTGATCTTTGCCTACTCGGACGTCAACAACCAGTACGTCATGACGAAGGCCGCCACCGCCATTGCCGCGGGCGCGGACTTCCGGCTCATCGGGCCGCAGCAGACCATGCTGCCGTCCAGCAAGCCGGTCGTCGCCGTGTGCGCGGTGCGCACCGGCAGCGGCAAGTCGCAGACGACCCGCTACGTGGCCGACGCCCTGCAGAAGATGGGCAAGCGGGTGGTGGCCGTGCGCCACCCCATGCCCTACGGCGACCTCGTCGCGCAGCGCGTGCAGCGGTTTGCAACCTACGCCGATCTCGACGCGCACGACTGCACCATCGAGGAGCGCGAGGAGTACGAGCCGCACATCGACCGGGGCATCATCGTCTATGCGGGCGTGGATTATGAGGCCATCCTGCGCCAGGCCGAGCAGGAGGCCGACGTGGTGCTGTGGGACGGCGGCAACAACGATCTGCCCTTCTACAAGCCCGACCTGCACATCGTCGTCGCGGACCCGCACCGCGCGGGCCACGAGCTGACCTACTGGCCCGGCGCAGCGAACTTCCGCATGGCCGATGTCATCGTCATCAACAAGGTCGACACCGCGGATCTGGCCCAGGTGAGCGCGGTGCGCGAGAGCGCCGCGCGGGTCAACCCGGACGCGGTCATCATCGAGGCCGCCTCGCCCATCTTCCTGCCGGACGCCGCGGCCATCCGCGGCAAGCGCGTGCTGGTGATCGAGGACGGCCCCACGCTGACGCACGGCGAGATGAAGTACGGCGCGGGCATCGTGGCGGCCCGGCGCTTCGGCGCGGCGGAGATCATCGATCCGCGGCCCTACACCGTCGGCTCCATCACCGAGACCTTCGAGAAGTACCCCGACATCGGCCCGCTGCTGCCGGCGATGGGCTACGGCGGCCAGCAGATCCGGGATCTCGAGGAGACGATCCGCCGCGTGCCGTGCGATCTGGTCATCTCGGCCACGCCCATCGACCTGACGCGCGTCGCGACCATCTATCATCCGGCCCAGCGCGTGAGCTACGAGCTGCAAGTCATCGGCCAGCCCACGCTCGAAGACGTGCTGCGGCAGAAGCTGGGCTAACAGCGGCCAACCCGGCCCCGCACTTCTGCGACGGATCGGTTTGACCCGCGGAGGCACAGCGTCGTGCCTCCGCCTTTCTATTCCCGCGGCCGGCGAGCGCCCCCACCCCCATCCCGTTGGCGCGAATCGCGCGGCAATGCTAGAATCAACCTATCAGCGAGGGGAGACGATGACCGAGCAGACCGCATCATACCGAGACCTGCTGGACAGCATTGCCGCGCTCGCGCCCGCGGATCAGGCGCTCGTGCGCGAATACGTGGCCTATCTCCGCTGGCGCAGCGAGCGCCTGGCGCAGGACGACCGCCGCGCGGGCCGCCCCTGGCGCTACAGCTTTCTCGAAAACCTCGCCGGCGCGGACGTGCGCGCCTCCCGGGTGGCCGAGGGCATGGAGGTCAAGCTGGGCGAGGCCGTGGTCGGCGGCGAGCGCCGGCCCGCGCTCTGGCAGCACCCGCCCGTCGACGGCGAGGCGCAGATCGACTACCACGTGCCCGTGCCCGCGGGGCTTAGAGATCTCCGGCTGCGCGCGGCCATCGGGATTCGCGACGGCGGCCAGGGCGATGACCGGCTGGTCGCGTTCCGCGTCCGCGTGGACGGGTGGCAGGTGTGGAGCCGGGCGGCCTATCCGCGCGTCTGGCAGCCCCTCGAGATCAAGCTGCCCTTCCAGGCGGGCAACGTCCTGCGCCTGACGCTGGCGACCGATGGCCTGGGCCAGCACCCCTGGGCCTGGGCCGTGTGGGCCGACCCGGAGCTGACCGGCGAGCTGGACGAGTAGCGACCAGAAACGCGGGCACCCCGGCGTGAGCACGCTCGATGAGGAGGTCGAGATGGAACACCCGCTTGTCCAGTTGGCCCGCGCCGCGATCGAGGCCTACGTGCGCCAGGGTCGCCATCTGCGCCCCGCGGACGCGCCCGCGGCCATCGAGGGCGAGCCGGCCGGCGCGTTCGTGACGCTGCACACCCGCGCCTCCCGCGAGCTGCGCGGCTGCATCGGCACCATCGCGGCGACCGAGGACACGCTGGCGCAGGAGGTCATCAACAACGCCATCTCCGCGGCCACGCGCGACCCGCGCTTCCCGCCGGTGACGGCCGACGAGCTGGCCGACCTGGTCATCGACGTGAGCGTGCTCCACCCGCCGGAGCGCATCGCGTCCGAGGCCGAGCTGGATCCCCGGCGGTACGGCGTCATCGTCCAGCACGGCTGGCGCCGCGGGCTGCTGCTGCCCGACATCGAGGGCATCGACGATGTCGCGACCCAGGTGCGCTACGCGCGGCTCAAGGCCGGCCTGGGGCCGGACGAGCCGGTGGAGCTATACCGGTTCAAGGTCGAGAAATACGAATAACCGTCGTCGCGGCAGGCTGCGCCGCGGACGGGCAATCATCGTGGAGGATATCATGGCATACGCATTGCTGCGCCAGCCCGGCGCGGCGGTCGGCTGTGTGGGACACCGGGGGGCCAAGGGCCACGCGCCCGAAAACACCCTGGCGTCGTTCAATCGGGGCTACGAGATCGGCGTGCTGGCGGTCGAGACCGACGTCCACCTGAGCAAGGACGGCGAGCTGATCGCCATCCACGATCATACGGTGGATCGCACGACGAACGGCCACGGCTTCGTCAAGGATCTGACGCTGGCCGAGCTGAAGCAGCTCGATGCGGGCTCGTGGTTCGATCCGCAGTTCGCCGGCGAGCAGGTGCCGACGCTGCGCGAGCTGCTGGCCTGGGCCGTGGATCGCGTGCCGGTCGCCATCGAGATCAAGAACGGCCCGATCTACTATCCGGGCATCGCGGGCAAGGTCATCGACCTGCTGCGCGAATTCGCCATGCTCGACAAAGCCATCGTCATCAGCTTCGATCACCTGGTGCTGCGCGAGGCCAAGCTCATCGAGCCGAAGCTCGTCACCGGCATCCTCTACGTCGGCGGCCTGGTAGACCCGGTGGCCGCGGCGCGGCTGGCCGGCGCGGCCTCCATCAACCCGCACTGGGCGTACATCACCCCCGCGCTCGTGCAGGAGGCCCATGCCGCGGGCATCGCGGTCAGCGCATGGAATCCCAACGACCTGCCCACCATCCGCATGTTGGCCCACATGGGCGTGGATAGCATCGGCTCGGACTTCCCCGACCTGTTCGCACAGATCTGAGGGCCGAGGGCGACCTCAAAAGCCCCCCTCCCCTGCGCAGCGGGAGCCCGGGGCGGTTTACTGCTCTGGCCGGTCTCCGACCGAGCCAGAGGGGCACGGTCAGAGACCGGCCCCAGCAACCCCTCCCCTACGAGCGGGCGAGGGGTTGGGGTAGGGGCCAGATTACCCCCATCCCCCGACCCCTTCCCCCGTCCCGACAGGGGCAGGGGAGAAAGCCGCTCCCTCCCCTGCGCAGCGGGGGAGGGCCGGGGTGGGGGCCAGATTACCCCCATCCCCCGACCCCTTCTCCCGTTCCGACGGTGGAAGGGGAGAAAGCCGCTCCCTCCCCTGCGCAGCGGGGGCCCGGGGTGGGGGCCAGATTACCCCCATCCCCCGACCCCTTCTCCCGTTCCGACGGGGGCAGGGGAGAAAGCTGCCCCCTCCCCCGCGCAGCGGGGGAGGGCCGGGGTGGGGGCCGGGCGAAGCCTACATCTTGCTCATCGGGAAGGGGCCGGCGTGGTGGAACTCGGTGTTGCACACGACGCAGCGGCCCAGCCGCGCGGCCTGGCCGTCGGGGAAGACCGCCAGCGGATGCTGCGCGCTGATGTATGCGCGCACGCGTGTGCCCGCGGGCAGCGCCTCGGTGTGCGACTTGAGCGCGTGCACGACCTGGCCCGAATCGAGCGCCAGGCGGTAGACGTTGAACGCGCCGCGGAAGAAGCGCTCGCGCACGACCGCGTTGCCGTTCTCCGCGGGCACGAAGTCCACGTCGTCCCCGCGCAGCGCCACCTCCACCGCGGTGCCCACCGGCAGCGCGCCGACCCGCGTCAGCGTGCCGAGCGCGGTGCGGATGCCGTCCGCTGCGGTCTCGCCGGCCAGGAAGTCGCTGTCGCCCATGAACTCGGCCACGAAGCGGGTGCCGGATGCGTGGAAGACATCCTCCGGCGTCCCGATCTGCTCCAGACAGCCGTGCTGGAACACGGCCAGCCGGTCGCCCATGAAGAGCGCCTCGTCCTGGTCGTGGGTGACGAAGACCGCGGTCGTGTGCAGGGTCTTGAGGATGCCGCGCACCTGTTCGCGCACCTCGAGGCGCATGTCCGCGTCCAGGCTGCTGAACGGCTCGTCCATCAGCACGACGACCGGCTGCGGCGCGAGCGCGCGGGCCAGCGCGACGCGCTGGCGCTCGCCGCCGGACAGCGCGTGCGGATAGCGCGCGGCAAGCCCGCGCAGCCCCACCAGCTCCAGCAGCTCGGCCACCCGCGCGCGGCGCGCGCTGCGGCTGAGCCCGCGCAGCCCGAACGCGACGTTGTCGAACACGGACAGATGCGGGAAGAGCGCGTGATCCTGGAAGACCATGCCGACATCGCGGCGTTCCGGCGGCACCTGGATCGTGTCCGAGGCCACGACCCGGCCCCCCAGCCGGATGACGCCGCTGTCGGGGCGTTCGAGCCCCGCGATGAGGCGCAGCGTCGTGGTCTTGCCGCAGCCGCTGGGCCCCACGAGCGCCAGGATCTCCCCCTCGGCCACCTCGAAGGAGATGTCGTGCACCACCGGACGTTCGACCCCGGCAAAGCGTTTGGTCAGTTGGTCGACCTGAAGTGTTGTCATTTGAAGATGCGCTCCCTGCGCAATAATAGCGACATCGGCAGCGCCGACGCCAGCACCAGGGCCAGCGCGGCCGGCGCAGCCTGTAGATAAAGACCATCGTTCGCCCACACCCATACGCGCACCGCCAGGGTGTCGAAGCCGGCGGGGCGCAGCAGCAGGGTCGCGGGCAGCTCCTTGAGCGCGGACAGGAAGACGAGCGCGGCGCCGGCCAGCAGGCCGGGCGTCACCAGCGGCAGCGTGACCTGGACGAAGGCCAGCAGCGAGCCGCGGCCCAGCGTATGCGCGGCCTCCTCCAGCGTCGGGCTGATCTGCTTGAGCGCGGCCTCGCTCGCGCGGACGGCCTGCGGCATGTAGCGCACGACGTATGCGATGACCACGATGAAGGGCGTCGAGTAGAGGAAGGGCAGCCAGCGGTTCACCAATAACAGCAGGCTCAGCGCCACCACGACCCCGGGCACCGCGTAGCCTACCTGGCAGAGCCGGCTGAGCACGCGCGTGAACGCGCCGGGGTGGCGCGTCGCCAGTTGCGAGACCGGCAGCGAGAGCGCGATCGTCACCCCCGCGGCCAGCAGCGCGGTCCACAGGCTGTTCCAGGCGAAATTGCCGAAGCCGACGGTGCCGCTGCGGAACAGGGCCGCGGCCGTATCCGCGTTCAGCAGTGCCTGGATGCTCCACGCCACGAGCATCGTGGCCGGGATCAGCAGGCTGGCGATGACGACGCCGAGCACCAGGAGCAGCGCGGGCACGCGCCAGCGGCCCAGCCGGACGGTCGCCGCGGGCCGCCAGTTGCTTTCGGTCTGCGTGAAGCGGGCCTGCCCCTGGATATGCAGCTCGCCCCACAGCACGATGATCGCCAGCATGATGAGGACGCCGCTCAGGATGGCCGCGGCGGAGCGGTCATAGCGGCCGGATAGCTGGATGAAGATGGCCGTCGAGAAGGTCTCGTAGCGCAGCAGCGCGACCGTCCCGTATTCGGCCAGCACGTCCAGCGCGACCAGCAGCGCGCCGGCCGTCAGCCCCGGCCGCAGCACGGGCAGCGTCACGTGCCACAGCGTCTGCCAGGGCGTGCGGCCGAGCGTGCGCGCGGCCTCCTCCATCGACGCGCCCATCGTGCGGAAGGCCGCGCCGCTGAGCAGATAGACGTACGGGAACATGAAGATCGTCAGGATGAAGGTCGCGCCCGCCCAGCCCAGCGGGCTGGGCAGGGTGACGGGGTGGCCGAGCCGTTCGGCCAGCCACAACGGCAGCAGCCCGCCGCGCGGCCGCAGGAGCACCAGGTGGATGACCGCGCCGATGTAGGCCGGGATGGCCAGCGGCAGCGCGAGCAGCCACCGCAGCATCTTGCGGCCGGGCAGATCCGTCCGCTCGGTCAGCCAGGCCATGCTGACGCCGACGAGCAGCGTGCCGCCCGTCACCGAGACAACCAGGAGCAGGGTGTTGCCGAGCAGATACCAGATGCGGCCTTGCAGCAGCCGCGCCCAGTCCGCCGGGTCGGCCGTCGCGGCGCGCAGCATGACGTACAGCAGCGGCACGGAGGCGAGGAGCGCGATCAGCCCCGCGACTGTTGCCAGACGGGGGCTGAAGTCGCGCACGCGCCGCGATACACGGGAGAATTGGGCGGCTTGCATGGATCGTCAGGGCCGCGGGACGCCGAACGCCATCAGGGCAGTCCCACCTTCTCCATCAAGGCGAAGACTTCCTCGGAATCCTGGACCGCGTTGGAGAGATCCACCTCTGCCAGCCGATAGTTCTCCAGCGGCGCAACGCCCTCGCGCGCCGCGATGCCCGGCAGCAGCGGATATTCGTAGTTCCGCTCGGCAAAGATGTGCTGCCCCTCGGGGGAGACCAGGAAATCGACCAGCACGCGGGCCGCGTTCGGGTGCGGGCCGCCCTGGATGATGCCGACCGCGGTCGCGTTGGTGATGAGCCCGATCTCGCCCTCGCCCTGGTCAGGGTAGACGACGCCGACGTTGCTGCCCTCGGCGAGCTGCAAGTGATAGTAGTAGTGGTTCGCCAGGCCGAGCTTGAACTCGCCCGCGCCGACCGCCCGGCGCACGTCGGTATGGCTGCGGAAGAAGGTCACATCGTTGGCGATCAGGCCGCGCAGCCACTCCTCGGTCTCCGGCTCGCCGATCAGGTGGCGCATCACGGCGATCTGCGCCTGCATGGAGCCGTTGGTCGAGCCCGCGGACGCAATCTGCCCCTTCCAGCGCGGGTCGGTCAGGTCGAAGATCGAGGTGGGCAGCTCGTCCTCGGAGACCAGATCCTTGTTGTAGATGATGATGCGCGCGCGCTGCGTCAGGCCGATCCATGTATCGTTGGCGCCGACGAACCCGGCAGGATAATCCGCGACCCCGGCCGGCCGGTAAGGCGCAAAGACATCCTGGTCGGCCAGCGCCTGCGCGGTGAACATCTCGGTGGTCACGAAGACGTCGGCCTGCGGGTTGCCGCGCTCTTCGAGCAGGGCATTGGCGAGCTCGCTGTTGCCGCCCGCCTTCATGCGGACGTTGATATCGGGGTGCGCGGCGTGGAACGCATCGAGCACCGGCTGGATGAGCGGCTCGGAGCGCCCGGTGTAGAGAACGACCTCCCCTTCGACGGCGTCCGCGGCGGATGCCGCGGGCTCATCGGCCGCCGGCGCAGCCGCGGGGGCCTCGGCCGCGGGCGCAGCGGGGGCCGCGGCCGGGACGGGCGCGCAGCCAGCCAGGGAGAATGCCAGCACGATGAACAGGACCAACAGATGGGTGCGACGTGACATGATCGCGATGGGCCTTTCTTCCGGTCGATTCGGGCGTCGGCGCTGTCCAGGCTCGACGCTCGCGACGCTGAAGTGAAGTTGATTAGCTGGCAGTAATCTGTTATAATAGGCGTTGCTAACGCTGGAAGTTAGTATATGCTAAGTGTAGCAAAAGTGTCAAATGAGTGATGCCGATGAATACACGGCCAACACCGACGGTGGAAGATTATCTGGGCGTGATCTACATCCTGGAGCGCGACGGCGAGGTCATCAACAGCAAGCGTCTCGTCGATTGGATCGGGGTCTCCGCGCCCACAGTGACGGCGACGGTCAAGCGGATGATGCGCGACGGCTGGATCGTGGTCGACGCGAAGAAGCTCATCCACCTGACCGCGGCGGGCCGCGCGGCGGCCGCGTCGCTCCTGCGGCGGCACATGCTGCTGGAGCTGTTGCTCACGCGCGTGCTCGACGTGCCCTGGTCGCAGACGCACGAGGAGGCGCACCGCATCGAGCACACCATCTCTGAGGACACGCTGACCCGCATGCTGGCGCAGTTCGAGGACGCCAGCACCTGCCCGCACGGCAACCCGTTGCCGGGCCAGGAGGCCGCGGTCCAGGAGTGGCGTCCGCTGAGCAGCGCGCCGCTCGATCAGGTCGTCTGGATCAAGCGCGTCCACGAGTCGATCGAGGAGGACGCCGCGCTGATGGCCTATCTGGAGAAACAGGGGATCGTGCCGGGCGCCGCGGTGACGGTGCGCGAGATCCTGCCCTTCAACCAGACGCTGGGGCTGGAGGTCAACGACTCGAAGGTTGTGCTGGGGGATGCGGTGGCGCGGCGCATCTTTGCCGCGCCGGAGGAACAGCCCTAAAGCGGCAGATCGACGCCGCGCTCGGTCAGGATATAGGTGGCCGCGGGGAACTTCATGTTGCTCCGGATCAGCCCGGCGTCGCGCAGGAAGACGACGTCCGCGCTGGCGACGGTCTCCGGCTCGCCGACCAGCGGGTGCAGGCGGTGGGTCTTCTCGCCGTCGAGCGTGCGGTGAGCCTTGAGGGTCGCGCCCTCGCGCATGGCGCGCAGGATGCGGCGCTGGTCAGGGGAGATGCGCATGGCGGACGGTCGACGGATGTGGCCGCAGAGAACCGGCGGTTGTGTGAGACGGCGGCTTCGATAAGAGATTGTCTGAAAAGTCCGAAACGGGCGGTTGAAACCGCTGCCACGTTTGCTAAGTCTCCTTGCGGAGACTTGCGGGCTTGAGTCTGCGCAGGCAGACTTTGCGATGGTGGCCGTGACTTCAGTCGCCGGGGGATTTTTTAAACAGTCTCGATAAGGCGCGCTGCATCCTCTGTGGCCGCGTCGTCGCTACCCCAGATCCTTCGTATACTGCTGCAAGTGGCGCTGGTTGATCTTGGTATACTGATCCGGGATGATCTCGGCCATCTCCGCATCGCTCAGGCGCAGGCGCAGGATGTCGAGCGCATCCTCCGGCGACCGGCCATACGCCAGCTTCTTCTTGCCGCTCTTCATCTCGAACAGATACATGAAATGGGGGCTGGAAAAGCTGCTCATCGTCCGCCTCAAGCCTTCGTCAGCGCGGCCGCATACAGCCCCGCATAGCCGCGACGCTGCTCCTCCGGCGTCAGGCCCGCGTTGACCTCTGCATCGTACTTGCCTGCCAGCAGTTCCCGATAGAAGTTGTAGTCCACGCCGACGACCTTCTCGTCGTCCGGGAAGCGGTGATAGTTCTCCTTCGACATCTTGCTCTTGCCCTCCGCGATGAGCTGGAAGCCGAGCGCGGAGCCGGGATAGGGCGCATAGTAGGAGATGGACGGGAAGACGCGCTTCATCCGCTTGATCATGCGCATCGTCTTGAACGCGTCCTCCGGCTGCTCGCCGGGGATGCCGAGCATGATGTTCGACCAGAAGCGCGGGGGGATCCGGCCCTTTGCGGCCAGCTCATCGCCCAGCCGGTTCACCAGGTCGATGGCGAAGTTGTTGTCCTCCTCGGTGCACTCCTTGTTGAGCAGCCGCAACACCCGGTCGCTGCCCGACTCGAAGCCGATGGAGATCATGTTCCAGTTCGTCTCCCTGACGAGCGCCTCGAACAGGTCGGGCCACTGGCGCACCGTGTCGGCCCGGCCCGCGGCCCAATAGCCCCAGCGCTTGTGCGCCTTGCGCGGGTACTTCTCGATCCACTCGCGCAGCCAGCTCGGGTTCTGGAAGAACATCGAATCGTGGATGACGAAGGAGCCGACGCCGTAATGGTCGTCCAGATAGTTCAGCTCCTCGATCACCGCATCCACGGGCCGGCGGCCGATGTTCGGGATGTAGGAGCTTTCGTTGCAGAAGACGCACTGCCACGGGCAGACGCGGCTCGTCAGCAGCGTCACGACCGGTCCCGGCCCCCAGCCACACTCCGGCTCTAGCGGCCAGTTGAAGCGCCGCGTCACCTCGCGGCTGGCCGGCCGCGGCCAGAGGGTGCGGTCGATCATCGGCCATTCGGCCATCGACGCCGCGCCCCGGCCCTGGAACAGCCGCGGGAACGCGGCCGGGTCGCGCACGAGATCCAGGATGATCTTTTCGCCCGGCCCCTGGCAGACCTTGTCGAACTCCGGCGTCTCCAGCATCTCGTCCGCCGCGACCGTGGCGTGCATCCCGCCCGCCATCACCAGGCCGTTCGGGTTGACCTCCTTGAACACCTGCGCGGCCCTGCGCCCGGAGGGGAACGTGTAGCTGCGCACGTTCATCAGCGCCATATCGTAGCCGGTCACTTGCGCCTTGAGCTGCTCCCAGGAGGTGACCGCGCGCGTGGAGACGATGTCGGTCTGGATGCCGGCCTGGTGCATGATCGTGCGCAGCAGGGCCAGCCCGTGATCCTGCCATTGTTCGTGGGGGCCTTCGGGGTGGACCAGGTCGCCCAGGTCGCCCAGGTCGATCCAGACGATCCTGGATTTCTGCCTGCCCCAGGGCCAGTGAATAGTCATGTTTTCGAGGCGCCTTCTTCAAAAAAGTATCTGGCTGGCAGTTATTATACTCAACAGTTGCTATTTTGCTAAATCGCGGCGTTTCATTGATCCCACTTTGCGCGGGCGGTGCGCCTGCGGTATCATGCCGCCATGGGCCGCGGCGCTTACGAACACAACTATACGCAGCTCCACCTGCCTGAGCTGGCGGCGGACGCGGCGGATGCCGCGCCCGTGCGCCTGCCGCTGCTGCAAACCATGACGGAGCAATGGGCGGGCCGGTTCCAGCTCATCTACCTGGACCCGCCGTTCGGGACGGGCAAGGCCTATGCCGCGCGGGTCGGGGGCACGCGGGAGCAGTCCGCTCGCACGATCGACGCCTACCGCGACGATCGGGAGTTCGAGGACTATCTGGCCTGGCTGGCCCGCCGCCTGGCGCTGTGCCGCGACCTGCTGGCGGACAGCGGCACGCTGTATGTGCACCTCGATTGGCACGCCGTCCATTATGTCAAGGTCGAGCTGGATCGGCTGTTCGGCCGCAAGCGCTTCCTCAACGAGATCATCTGGTGCTATCACGGGCCGTCGCCCATCCGCAGCGCGTTCAAGCGCAAGCACGACACGATCCTGGTCTACACCCGCTCGGCGGACTACTATTTCGACGCGGACGCGGTGCGCGTGCCCTATGACCCGGCCACGGTCAAGACCTTCGCCAGCAGCCCCAGGGCCGGGTTCGGCAAGGTCCCGGATCTGGCGCGCGGCAAGGTGCCGGAGGACTGGTGGTATTTCCCGGTCGTCGCGCGCATCCATTCGGAGCGCGTCGGCTACGAGACGCAGAAGCCCGCGGCCCTGCTGGAGCGCATCGTCCGGGCCTCCAGCCGGCCCGGCGATCTCGTGGGCGACTTCTTTGCCGGGTCCGGCACGGCCGGCGTGGTCGCCGCGCGCCTGGGCCGCCCCAGCATCCTGAGCGACCGCAACCCGCTGGCCGTGGAGAAGACGCTGCTCCGCCTGGCGCAGCTCGACCCGCGGCCCGAAGTGCGCCTCTGGCGCTACTGCAACGACCCGGCCGCGGAGGCCGGGCGCTGACAGGGCCGCGGCCTCCGTTTGTAGTAAGCGCTTCAGTGCCTTATCGGGCGCGGGGCGCTAAAGCGCCTACTACGAACCAACATGCTGAGGCCGGGCGCTGACGGGGCCGCGGCCTCCGTTCGTAGTGGGCGCTTCAGCGCCTTATCGGGCGCGGGGCGCTAAAGCGCCTGCTACGAACCAACATGCTGAGGCCGGGTGCTGACGGGGCCGCGGCCTCCGTTTGTAGTGGGCGCTTCAGCGCCTTATCGGGCGCGGGAGGCTGAAGCGCCTGCTACGAACCAACGCGCTGGGGCCGGTCTCTGACCGTGCCCCCTGTGCGGCGTCGCGGCACGCGAAGCCTGTAGCCCTTGCTTGGAGGTCATGTGACGGCAAAAAACGCCCCTCCCACCCCGCCGCCGACCGGCGTCCAGGCGGGCGTGGTGGTCAAGTTCGAGGCGGATCGGGGCTTCGGCTTCATCCGGCCCGATAGCGCGCGCGGCGCGGTCAACCAGGATATCTTCGTCCACGTCCGCAACGTCGAGGGCCGCCGCACGCTGCACCCGGGCCAGCGCGTCCGCTTCACGGTGGCGCGCACCAGCCGGGGCCTGACCGCGCTCAACGTGCAGGCCGGGTCGGTCCTCAACATCCCCTATCTCAAGTTTCTGTTGATCGGGATCGGCTCGGCGCTGGTATTGCTGTTCGGGCTGGCCTTTGCGCTGGATCGGCCCGGCTCGCTCGCCCTGTGGATCGGCATGTGGGCGGTCGCGCTGAGCATGGCGACGTTTGGGCTGTACGGGTGGGACAAGGCCCGGGCCGGCGCGACCGGCACGCGCGTGCCGGAACTGGTGTTGCACCTGCTCGCCGCGCTCGGCGGGACGCCCGGCGCGTTCCTGGGCATGTGCACGTTCCGCCACAAGGTCAGCGATAGGCGGTTCCAGGCGATCTTCTGGCTGATCGTCGCGGCGCAGGTGGGCGTGCTGGCGTGGTGGTTGCTCTCGCTGTAGACGCGCGCGGCCCTCGGCTCGCCTTCAGGGGAGGGCTGGGGGCGAGGTTGTCCCTCAGCACTTCCCCCGCGCATATGCGCCGCGCAGCCCGCGCAGGCGGATCTTCACCACATCGCGGAACATGCGCCAGGTGTCGTGCAGCGGGTTGACGCGGCTGTCGGCGTCGAAATACCAGTCCACGGGGACGGGGATGACCTCGTAGCCGCGGCGGAGGGCGATGAACAGCGCCTCCACGTCGAACGACCAGCCGGTCATGGTCAGGCAGCCGAACACCTCGCGCGCCACGTCCCGCCGGAAGCTCTTGAACCCGCACTGCGTATCTTGCAGGTGCGGGATCGCCAGCACGCGGATGATCAGGTTGAAGACCCGGCCCATCAGATGGCGGTATGCGGGCTCGCCGTAGCGGTGCGCGCCCGGCCCCTCGCGCGAGGCGATCGCGATGTCATATCCCGTCAGCCGCGGCGGCAGGAACTTGCGGACCTCGGTGATCGGCATCGACAGATCCGAGTCGCACATAAACAGATAGCGCCCGCGGCCGGCCAGCATCCCCGCGCGCACCGCGGCGCCCTTGCCCTTCTCGCTGTGTAGCACGTGGATGTAGGGGTAGCGCGCCGCATACGCCTCGGCGACCTCGGTCGTGCGGTCGCGGCTGCCGTTCTCGACGATCAACACCTCGAAGTCGTCCGCCTGCTCCTCGATGAACGCGATGATCTTGTCCAGCGAGCGCGGCAGCCGGTGCTCCTCGTTGTACGCCGGGATGATGATGCTCAGCAAGGGTTCGGGTTGGTGGGTCATGGGCCCTTCATGCACGGCGGAAAAGCACAGCGCGCGTCACCAGCGCATCAGATTGAACAGCGCCAGCCCCGCGATCCCCTGGACGATCAGCGCGCCGCCCCACAGCAGATACGCGGCCCCGTGCTGGACGCGGCGGTACAGCCAGATGCCGACGACCGTGTTGAACAGCCACGTCACCAGCCCGATCACCGGCAGGCCGAACAGGTTGGCCTTCGGCGCGATGCGGTCGGGCAGGCCGCTGACGTCGAAGTGCAGCGGCAGGTCGGCGGAGAGGACGGGATAGAGGAAGGAAAGGACCCCGAACATCAGCACGACGCCGAACAGCCCCGCGGCGATCAGAAACAGCGCGGTGCGGTCGCGCCAGAGCGGCCAGGTCCAGATGGGCGGCCGGCGCAGCTCCGGCCGGACGGGCCGCGCCGCGCCGAGGGCGTAGCGCTCCTGGAGCGCGGCCACGAACCCCGCGCGGTCCGCCGGCGACAGGCCATAGCTCTCCTCCGCCGTCACGAGGACGAGCTGCTCGTGGAAGGGCTGCGTCGCATAGGCGTTGACGATGCCCAGGCGGCCGCAGTGCACGCGCCGGCGGAACGGGCACGGCCAGTGCCAGAACCGCGGGCCTTGCTGCGGCTGGAGCGCGGAATCGGTCAGGATCTGCTCGATGTGGGTCAGCGGCACGATGTGACGCGTCAGCCCCCAGACGACCGTCACCGCATCCCGGTCGACCCAGTATTCCATGGTGAACGCGCCGAGGGTGCGATAGGCGATGTAGACCATCAGGAACGGGATGGCCACCGCGCTGAGCCCCAGCAGGAAGCTCAGGCCGTCGATGGGGCGGTTCATCACCTGGTGGATCAGGGTGAGGTCCAGCAGGCCCAGGACCAGGATCGTCAGCAGGCCGTTCCAACGGTCGGAGCAGGGCATCGGTTTGAAGCTCATGGCTCTAACTGCCAGTCCCAGGTGTGCAGATACGCCAGCTCGTGCTCGGCGGTCATGTCGAGGGCGAGCGGCGTCACGGACACGTAGCCCTGGCTCAGCGCGCCGATATCGGTCCCGGCCTCGGCCACGCCGTCGGGCATCTCCCCGCCGATCCAGTAGTAGGGCCGGCCGCGCGGATCCTGCCGCCGGATGAGCACATCGCGGTAGATGCGCCGGCCCAGCCGCGTGACCTGGATCCCGCGCACCGCCGCGCGCGGCAGCGCCGGGAAGTTGACGTTGAGCAGGCTGCCCGGCCCCAGGCCGTGCGCCAGCACCTGGCGGGCCAGCCGCGTCAGCACGGCCACGGCAAACGTCAGGTCGCCGCGGCCCTCCTCGGTCTCCTCCTGCGAGGCGGCGATCGCCGGCAGCCCGTTCACCGCGGCCTCCATCGCCGCGGCCACCGTGCCGGAGTAGGTCATATCGTAGCCCAGGTTTGCGCCCTGGTTGATGCCGGAGATGACCAGGTCGGGCGGCTGCGGCACGATGCCGAGCAGCGCCAGCCCGACGCAGTCGGACGGCGCGCCGCTGGTGATGTACATGGGCGTGCCGTCGGGCAGTTGCGTCTCGCTCACCCGCAGCGGCTTGTGCATCGTCTTGCTGTGGCCCGCGGCCGACCAGTTGTGGTCGGGCACGAACACGATGATATCGCCGACGGCCTTGAGCGCCGCCGCCAGCGCCGGGATGGCCGGCGCCTGGTAGCCGTCATCGTTGGTGATGAGAATGTTGGGCATGGCCTGCGCCACCTCAGGGCTGCGCCGCATCCTTGGGCTTGTGCGTGACGAAGAAGCGCACAGGCTCGCTCTTGGTCTCGTTCCCCGCGCGGTCGAACGCGACCGCGTACACCGTATGGGCCTCCACGAGCTGGCCGTCGAGCACCGCGGCGCCGGAGCCGTTGCCGCGCATGGTCAGGGTGATCTCCGCGGTCGAGCCGTCCAGCCGCTTGACGGTCACGCGTTCGCTGCCGCCCTGGAGGATCGTGTTGCCCATGCGGATGGTCCAGCGCACGCTGAAGGGCGCGACCGTGGTCTCCCCGATGGCCGCGTCGTCCAGATAGAACACGACCTTGTCCATCTCCCAGGCGTCCTGCGCATCCACGGTCAGGCTCACCAGCTCATGGACCTCCATGTAGTAGAGCTGGTTCGGGGCCGGATTGATGACCTTGACGCTCGGCGCGCCGTTGTCCACGACGATGGGCGACTCGTAGGTCTGCACGTTGCCGCTGTTCTCCATGACGACCAGCCGCAGCGTGTACAGCCCGTCGAACCCGGTCGTGTCCCAGAACTCCAGCGGGCCGTTGCTGACCTGCTCGAAGTGTTCGCCGCCGATCGGGATCCACTGATCTGGGGCCTGCGCGGAGGCGACCTCGACCTTGAAGGCGCGGAAGTCGCCGGAGCGCGCGTTGCCGGTGATCTGCACCTGGCCCTTGACGCGCGCGCCGATGTACGGCTCGTCGATGGCGACGTCTCCCGCCAGCTCGCCGCCGCCGCACGGCCCGTCCACCTCCACCGGCGGCTGAGGGATCTCCTGCTCGCGCACATAATCCGCCGCGGAGGAGGGGTAGACCTGGTAGACGACGCGCTTGATCAGCTCCGGCGGCGTGCAGGCCGAGGCGCGCTTGCCGTTCTCGCTGTTGATCTCGAACGCCTGATACATGTTGTCCTGCATGACCGGCGCCTTGCCGGCCAGGAACAGGTCCGACGTGGTGGCCGGGCAGTCCGGCGTGGGCAGCAAGCCGGAGGGCACGCAGACCTGCACCCGCACCAGGCCGGGCGGCTGCTCCCACCCCTGCACCGGCAGCCCCTCGACCCCCTTGGCCAGCACGCGGTTGAAGATCGGCGCGGCGGTGACCGCCAGTTGCGGCGTGTAGCCCATCGTCCAGGCGTCCAGCCACATGTTGGTCGTGCCGGTCTTGGCTCCGACGGGCCGGTTGGGCAGCGTCAGATAGTTCGCATAGCTGCCGAAGGCCACGGGCCGCGGGCCGTTATCGCTGAGCACGTTGTTCAGGAGGTACATCGGCGCGGGCTCCACCACCCGCTTGGCCGTGGGCTGGCGATATTCTTCCAGCGCATTGCCGTCCTTGTCCTCGACCTTGAGCACGAACACCGGGTCGAGCTTGCGATAGCCGGGCCGTTGGAGCTCCTCCGGGATCGGCTGGCCGGCCATCACGCCGCCGTTGGCAAAGACGCTGAACGCATAGGTATGGTCGAGCAGCGAGACCTCGCCGCCGCCCAGGGTCAGGCTCAGCCCGTAGGAGCTCAGCTCGCTGTCGAGGCTGCTGACGCCGACGCGCCGCGCGGTCTTGATGACGTTGGCGATGCCGACCTGATCCATCAGCCAGACGGCCGGGATGTTGTACGACCGCTGCAACGCCTGGCGGAGCGACTGCGGCCCGTGATAGCGCCGGTCGTAGTTCTCCGGCGCATAGGGCGGGTTGCCGGGGTCGGGGAAGACTGTGCGCACGTCCATCGCCATCGACGCCGGCGCAAAGTTGCCCGACTCGAACGCGGTCAGATAGGTGTAGGGCTTGAACGAGGAGCCGGGCTGGCGCTTGGCCAGCGCGACGTTGACCTGGCCGTCGATCGATTCATCGAAGTAATCCAGGCTGCCGACCATCACCAGCACCTCGCCCGTGTTCGGGCGGATGGCGACGACCGACGCGTTGGAGACCTCGTGGTCGAACTTCTGCGACAGCGCCTCCGGCACGGGCGGGAGCGTCGGCAGGTCGTCCTGGCAGGGCTTGGCCGTGCGCCACTGCATCGAGGCGATGTGGCTGCGCGCGACGCACTCGGCGTACACCTGCAAATCCCAATCGAGCGTCGTGTACACGCGCAGGCCGTGCTGCCAGATGTAGTAGGGGTCCTCCGGCGTGTTGTACTTCTCCTGGAGCTGCTGGAGGACGTAGAGCGCAAAGTGCGGCGCATCCGGCGGCACCTCGAAGCGCTCCTGCGCGGACTCGCGCGTGTACTGCCACAGGCCGTGGGTCAGCTTCTTGGCCGCGTCCGCCTCCTCGCGCGCGAGCTCGCCGGCCTTCACGAGCGCGTTCAGGCCGCGCGCGGTGGCGGGGCGGTCGCCCGTGGCAATCAGCGGCAGATCGCCCTGCGAGAGCAGCCCCTGCTTGACCAGGTCGTTGAGCAGCGGCGTGTTGAAGAAGCGCTTGGCCGCGTCCGCCTCGCTCTGCTTGATGTAGCCGGCCTCCACCATCGCATCCAGCACCTTGCGCTGGCGGCGATAGGCGTCGCCGGGCGCCTGGAACGGGTTCAGGCCGGGATACTGCGGGATGGCGGTCAGAACCGCGACCTCGTCCAGCGTCAGGTCGGCCACCGATTTGTCGTAATAGACCCGCGCCGCGGCCTCGATGCCGTAGGCCGCGTTGCCGTAGAAGTTATAGTTGATGTACCACTCCAGGATCTGCTCCTTGCCCTCGCGGCCCGGATAGATGCGCGTGATCTCGATCGCCATGATGGCTTCCTTGAGCTTGCGCACATAGGATTGCTGGTAGCGTTCCTCCGGGTCGATGAGGACGTTCTTGACCAACTGCTGGGTGATGGAGCTGGCGCCCTGGATGCTCTGGCCGCGCAGGTTGGAGACCAGGGCGCGCGCCAGGCCGCGCGGGTTGACGCCGATGTTGGTGTAGAAGCTGCGATCCTCGAGCGCGACCGTCGCGTTCTTGACCAGATCGGGGATCTGGTCGGACGTCAGATACTGGCGGTCGCCGCGGAAGGGCCGGGGGTCGATCGATTCGTACAGCAGGTGTTTGCCGGTGCGGTCGTAGATTTTGACCGTCTCATAGCTGACCTGTTCGGTCTGGATCGCGGTGGGGTCGGGCAGGTTCTGGGCGAAGAAGGAGTAGACGCCCGCCGCGCTCGCGACTGCGCCAAACACCGTCGAGACAAGCAGGAAGACGTTGACGAGCAGGAAGCCGCCCACCAGCGCCAGCAACCAGCGGCCATAGCGCGGGCCGCCCCTGGCGCGGCGATACCGCCGCCAGCGTTGGATTTGTTGGGTGCGATTCATGGAAGCATTGGGTTCCGGGCCATAAAAGTGACGGAGGGTAGTGGTACCCTCCGCGTAGCGAAACATAATAGCAGAAAACGGCGTGAATGGCAAAAGAGGTGAAGCGGACGGAATCAGACGCGCTCCAGCACGATGAAGTGGCTCAGCCCGAACCAGCGCAGGGGGGTGTGTTCCAGCGCATACAGCACGCGCTTCAGCGCCCGGCCCAGCGCGGGCCGCCGCGCGACGATGTTGTCGAAGCCGGGGTAGATCACGGTGTGGTGGACGACGCGGACGGGCTGGCCCGCGAAGAGCCGGCGGATGCCGCCGCGCGTGTATGCGCGGACGTGGGGCGCGAGCCGGTTGCGCAGCGGGTCGGGCAGCCAGTTGATGAGCGGCGTGTTGCCGAAGTGGTACTTTCCGCGCCAGTAGTGGCCGTGCGTCTCGAACGGATAGAGCCGGTTGGGGCAGAACAGGGCGATGCGCCCGCCGGGCGCGAGCACGCGTACCATCTCCGCGGCCGCGCGGCGGTCGTCGGTCACGTGCTCGATGACCTCGTGCGAGAATACTACGTCGAAGCTGGCCGCGTCAAACGGCAGCTCCTCGGCCGGCGCGATGACGACGGACAGCCCGCGGCGTTGCGCCTCGGCGGCCACGGCCGCGTCGATCTCCACGCCCACGACGTTCGGCGAGTACTGGCCGAACTTCTCGGTGTACAGGCCGACCCCGCAGCCCGCGTCGAGGATGCGTGCGCCCTCCAGCTTTGTCCATTGCTGGACCAGCGCCAGCCGTCGCGCCTGCCCCGCCCGCCAGACGTAGGACGGGTGTCCGCGCCGGGCGGCCTCGTCGCTGGTGCGCCGGAACTCTGCTGCTTGCATATTTATCCCCTCGCGCAACTCACATGAGGATTGGACGAGATTGGACGAGATTGGACAGGATTTACAAGATTTACAGGATTTTATAGTGTTATTAACTGGTCAATCCTGTGAATCCTGTCAAAGCTCATCTTCAGTCCTGGCTCTGCGTGCGCGTGGCTTTTGATTGGACAGGATTTACAAGATTTACAGGATTTTGCAGTGTTATTAACTGGTCAATCCTGTCAATCCTGTGAATCCTGTCAAAACTCATCTTCAGTCCTGGCTCTGCGTGCGCGTGGCTTTTGATTGGACAGGATTTACAAGATTTACAGGATTTTATAGTGTTATTCACTGGTCAATCCTGTGAATCCTGTCAAAACTTCTCAGCACTGGCTCTGCTCGCGCAGGCGGTACTTCCCCGCGGCGCGGTTGCGCAGGATGGCGACGACCTGCCGCGCCATCTCCAGCGACTCGCGCATGAACTGGCTCTTCCCGCGGCCCTTCGTCGTGCTGACATCGCGGTTGCGCCACTCCACCTCGACCTCCTTGATCGGCACGCCCCACTGCTGCGCCAGGTAGAGCAGCTCCACATCGAACGCGCTGACCGTCCAGCCGGTGTGCGCGGCCTGCGCGGCGAAGAACGAGAGGTTCGGGAAGAGCTCGGTCGCCAGCTCCCGCCGCAGCGCCTTGAACCCACACTGCGTATCGTCGATCTCGCGCAGGAGCACCAGCCCGCGCGCCAGGCGGAACAGCCGCGACGCCACGCGCCGGCCCAGCGAGAAGCCCGCGCGCTTCAGCCCGCGCGAGCCGATGACCACCCCATAGCCGCGCTCGAACCACGGCAGCAGCTTCTCCAGCTCCGCCAGCGGCGTGGACTGATCCATGTCGGTGAACAGGACGATCTCGCCCTGTGCCGCGCAGATGCCGCCGTAGACCGCGGCGGGCTTGCCCCCGTGCGGCAGCGCAAGCACATGCACGCGCCGGTGCGCCTGCGCAAACTGCTGACACAGGGCCAGGCTGTCATCCGACGAGCCGTCATCCGCGATGACCAGCTCCCAGGCGCGCTCCTGGCTCGCAAGGTAATCGACCACCTCGTCGAGCACCCCGCGGCGCAGATTGGCCTCTTCGTTGTAACAGGGGATGACGATGGAGATTAGCGCTGGCGCGGCCGGCCCGGCTTCCGCACTGGTGTGAACCATGGCGCTCCTTCGTGCTGATTGTCCGGGCATTTTATCACCGGTGCGATGCGGACACATAATGGGCGGTCGTCTATGCCGCGCGCTCCCTGGCCCGCAGACAGAGATAGATGCCTGTCAGCAGGCACGCGCCGCCGGCCACCTGCGGGACGGTCAGCGCCTCGCCCAGCAGCGGGATGGAGAGCAGGCCGGTCACGACCGGCTGGGCCAACAGTACGACCACCGCGGCGGAGGCCGGGACGTGGCCCAGCGCATAGCTGATGAGCAGCCAGCCGCCGACCTGCGCCAGCAGGGCCACCGCGGCCATCGCCGCATAGCTGTGCAGCGGGTAGCCCGTCAGCGGCAGGCCCATGAGGGCGCAGACGACGAGCAGGATCACGGCCGCGACCGGCGCGACGAGGCTCTGATAGGAGAGCCCGTCGAGATGGCGGCGGGCGCGCTGCGTGTTGAGCAGATAGCCGGCATAGAAGAGCGCGCCGACAAAGGCCAGCGCATCGCCCGATTGGAGCCGGAAGCCGCGGCCCGGGTTGAAACCGGTCACGACCGCCGCGCCGCCGAGCGCCAGGAGCAGCCCGGCCCAGTAGCCCGACCGCAGCCGCTCGCGGTAGAGCAGCAGCGCGCCCAGCCCCACCCATACCGGCGCGGTGTTATCCAGCAGCGTGGCGGTCGCCGCGGAGGTCAGCGTCAGCGCCGAATTCAACATGCCCAGGTTGATGGCGAACCAGAGGCCGCCCATGACGCCCCAGGGCACACCGCGACGCGCGGCCGCGCCCCAGCCTTGCACCCCGCGCCACAGCGGCCAGGCCAGGATCACGGTGGCGATCATCATGCGCCAGACCGCGGTGACCGGGCCGGGCATCTCGGCCCACTTGGTGAAGATGGCGGTCGTGCTGATGCACAGGACGCCGACGGTGAGCGCCAGATAAGCGCGCAAAGGCCGCGTCGCAATGAGTTGCTCGCGGCCCTGCGGGATGGTCAGGTCGGCCAAATGGATGGGCTCCGTTTCGTTGCAGGCTGAGCCGCATTGTACCCCAGGATGGGCTGCGCCCAAAAGAATCAGCCGCGCAGCTTGCTCCGCTCCTCCTCGACGAGCACCCGGCGCAGGAACTTACCCACCATCGTCTTCGGCAGCTCCGAGCGGAACTCGACCTGCTTCGGCGCCTTGTACGGCGCGAGCCGCTCCTTGCAGAAGGCGATGATCTCATCCACGGTGGCCGCCTCGCCGGGCTTGAGGACGATGTACGCCTTGACCACCTCCCCGCGGCGCGCGTCCGGCACGCCCGCGACGACCGCCTCCTGGACCTTGGGGTGCTCGAACAGCACCTCTTCGACCTCGCGCGGCACGATGTTGAAGCCCGACGCGATGATGATGTCCTTCAGGCGATCCACGATATAGAAGTAGCCGTCGGCGTCCATGCGCGCGATATCGCCGGTCCGCAGCCAGCCGTCGGCCGTCACGGCCCTGGCCGTTTCGTCGTCGCGCTGCCAGTAGCCCTTCATCACCTGCGGGCCGCGCACCCACAGCTCCCCCTCCTGGCCGGCCGGCTTATCCGCAAACGTCTCGTAGTCCACGATCTTCGCCTCGACGTCCGGCAGCGGCAGGCCGATCGACCCGGCCCGGCGCTCGCCGGCGATGGGGTTGCAGTGCGTGACGGGCGCGGCCTCGGTCAGCCCGTAGCCCTCGACCAGCCGGCCGCCGGTGATCTCGCCGAACCTGATCTGCACGTCCATCGGCAGCGGTGCCGCGCCGCTGATGCAGGCGCCGACCGACTTGAGGTCGTAGTCCTTGACCCGCGGGTGGTTGATGATGCCGATGTACATGGTCGGCACGCCGGGGAAGATGCTGGCGCGCTCCTTGTGGATGACCTGCATGACCAGTTCGATCTGCCGCGGGTTCGGCACAAGCGCCAGCCGCGCGCCGATGTAGATGGCCAGGCTCATGCCCACGGTCATGCCGTAGACGTGGAAGAAGGGGATCGCGCCCAGCATACAATCCCGGCCCTCCTTGATGTCCCGCAGCCACTGGCGCAACTGGATCGTGTTGACGACCATGTTGGTGTGCGTCAGCATCGCGGCCTTCGGCACGCCGGTCGTGCCGCCGGTGTACTGGAACAGGGCGACGTCGTCGCCGGCGACGTTCACGTGCGGCGGGGCCTCGGGGTGCGCGTCCAGCAGCTTGCGGAAGTGATAGACGCCCGCGGCCTCCGGCACGTCCGCCATCTGCCCCTGCTTCCTGACGCTGCTCTTGACCAGCGCCTTCCAGGGCATCGGGACGTAGTCGGCCACGTCCGCGATGATGACATGCTTGATAGCGGTGCGCCCCTGGATGCTCCTCAGCTTGTCGTAGAGGCTGCTCAGCAGCACGACGGTCTCCGCGCCGGCGTCGGCAAACTGCTGCTCGATCTCGCGCGCGGTGTACGTGGGGTTGGTGTTGACCACGATCGCGCCCAGCTTGAGCGCGCCGTAGAAGGCAATGACCATCTGCGGCAGGTTCGGCAGCATCAGCGCGACCCGGTCCCCCTTGCGCACGCCGAGCGCGTGGAGCGCGGCCGCAAAGCGGTTCACCTGATCCAGCAGTTGGCGATAGGTCAGGTCGGCGCCGAGCATGACCGGGCCGAGATAGCGCAGCACGAGCTTGACCGCGGTCTGGTCAGGGTATTGGCGGGCGCTGTCCTCGAGCATCTGGTACAGTGGGATGCGCGGATAGGTGATGGTGCGAGGAACGGTGGGCTCGTAAAATGCCTGCCAGGGTTTTTCCATGAGACATGCTCCTGTCAACGGTGCACACGGGGCTCAGCAAGCGATCCGTCAACGTTAGAATCTATCCGAAAATTGCTCTGGCCGGTCGTGCTCAACTGCGTTGAGCCTACCGAGCCAGGGGCACGGTCAGAGACCGGCCCCAGCGGGCAAGCGATCCGTCAACGTTAGAGCCCATCCGAAAACCTGCTGAGCGCCCGGCCTCACCCCCTCGGCTCCCCCTCTCCTGACCTTGGCGAGCCTTCGGCTCGCACGTCAGGAGAGGGGGATGGGGGGTGAGGTAAGCCGGAGCGAGTTTTCGGATAGATTCTTACCAGGTCCCTGCGGACTTTCGCGTCTCAGTCTGCGCAGGCAGACTTGGTAATGGTGGCCGTGACTTCAGAATCTATCCGAAAATTGCTCTGGCCGGTCTCCGACCGAGCCAGGGGCACGGTCAGAGACCGGCCCCAGCGGGTTTTCGGATAAGCTCTCAGTCGCCGGGAGACTTTTTAAACAGCCTCTCAGGGTTGCGGGTGATCTGGCGGAGCCGGCCGCGCCTGGCCACGATTCTCCCGATCGGCTGCAACGCGGTTCGGACGCCTCCCCGGCTCACGGCCCCAGTGTAACACAGCGGACGCCGGGCGGCAAGCGATTTTGCGACGCCGGGTGCGACGCCGCGGGCGCGCAAAGGGCCGCCCGAACAGCGGCCCGCGTCCCCCTATGATAGGGGCGCAAGCGGCTGAGGGGGCGGCCCTTCGCGCGGCCGCGGAGGCTCAGCGCCGATCCGCGCTTACTTCGATTCCTTCGCCGAGAGGAAGCGGGTGACCTTGGTCTGGCATTCCGGGCAGACGCCCTGGACCATCTTGCGGCCGTTCGCCGTCTCCTTGACCTCGCCGTCCTTGATCTGCCGGCGGGTGCGACACTTGACGCAATAGCCTTCGAAGTCCATGTTTATCGCTCCTTTGTGATATTCGGCTATACCGGTGCGGTATGTGCGCCTAGCATGCTGTCAATTGTCGCGCCCGTTCTGCGTTACAGCTTACAAACCATCACATTCCTCGGCTGTTTCCGGCCGCATTCGACACTTTTCGGCCCGTTTTCAACGCGCCTCGAACCGGCTACCTGATATCGACCGCCAGGCTGTAGCTGACCGCGGCCGGCGTCCCGGCCGGCACGCCGACACAGATCGTGTAATCCTGCGTCAGGGGCAGGTTTATCACCGCCCAGGCGCCGCCCACCTCCATGCGCTTGAGCGGGCTGCCGTCCGCGCCGACCACGGAGAAGCGCGCGGTGCTGCCCGCGGACTCCACCACCACCGTCATGACCTGTCGGGCCAGCGCGCGCAGGATGTAGCACTGCCGCTCCGTGGCGCTCGCGACGCTGCCCAGCACCGTGGCCGACGTGCTGCCGGGCGTGAACTGGATGCGGACAGGCGCCGCGGCGCTGGGCAGCGGCGGGATGGAGACCGTCAGATCGTAGGAGACCGTGCCCGCGGCCGTCGCGACGCAGATCAGATAGTCGCCGGTGACGGGCAACGTCACGGTCACGCTGCGGTCCTCGTTCTCCAGGCGCTTGAGCGGCGTGCCGGTCCGCAGGGACGTGATCAGGAAGTTGGCGGCCCCGCCCGGCGAGGTCACGCTGACGGTCATCTCCTGGCCGGCCTGCGCGGTCAGAACGTAGCAGTAACGGTTGGGGAACGTGACGCTGCCCCTGACGGTCGCGCTGATCCCGCCGGGCGGGAAGTTGATGCGCACGGGGCTGGTCGCCGTGCCGCTCCCGGGGGCCGGGATGCGCAGCCGCTGGCCGATGTAGATCCGGTTCGGGTTGGTGATCCCGTTGAGCCGCGTCAGCACCGCGACCGTGGTGCCGTACCGCCGCGCAATCGCGGCCAGCGTGTCGCCGGCGCGCACCGTATAGATGATGACGCCGTCCTCGTGGCCGACCGTCAGGCTGGCCGCGGGCCGGCCCTCCGCCGCGGCGGGCTGCGCCGAAAGCCCGACCACCGGCAGCACGCTCAGCGCGGCCGCCAGCAGCAGCCCGACGGCCCATGTGCGCCGATCAAACCTCGAAACATTCGCACGCGCCCTCGTCATAATTTCACCTCCATCTCTTGGCCCGTCTGCAACGGCGCGGCCATCGCAACGCTCCGGGGCCTGCGCGCCTCAGGCCTCCCGGCTGTCAGCCCGAGCTAACCATACACAGTATACACCCATCTCGCCTCGGTTGCGCAACATTTATGCGGCGAAAACATAACGTAAACACCGTCGACGCAACAGTTCCAAATGCAAACTTGAGCGCAGGCGCCGGAGCGGGCTAAAGCCGCATCCTTCGACTGCGCCCGCACTGCGTGCGGCCTCCGCTCTGGATGCTCCCGTAGCGCCTATATTTGGAGTTGCCGCCGCGGGCGCGAAGCCCTTGCAGCGCGCCCGCCGTTCAGTTATAATGCCGCGCAAGTTCTGCCAACTATGTCGTTCGGAGGCCCTCATGGACGCGCCGATCACGCTTCCCAAAACCCTCCTGACCCGGGTCCCGACCTGGCCGCCCGAGGCCGGCGTCGACCTGAAGAACCCCGCGCTCTACTTCAACCGCGAGCTGAGCTGGCTGGAGTTCAACCGCCGCGTCCTGGAGGAGGCCGAGGATACGCGCCACCCCCTGCTCGAGCGCGCCAAGTTTCTCGCCATCTTCAGCTCCAATCTGGACGAGTTCTTCATGATCCGTGTCTCCGGGCTGGAGGATCAGGTCGACGCGGGCGTCACCGCCACCCCGGCCGACGGGCTGACGCCCGCCGAACAGCTCGCCGCGATCCGCACGCGGGTCCCGCCCATGATGCACGAGCAGCGCCGCTGCTTCTACGACGACATCATCCCGCAGCTTGCCGCGGCCGATATCCACCTGCTGCGCTACAGCCAGCTCACCCTCGAAGAGCAGGATCGGATGCGCGAGTATTTCCGCTCCGAAGTGCTGCCCGTGCTGACCCCGCTCGCTTTCGATCCGGGACGCCCCTTCCCGCACATCTCCAACCTCAGCCTCAACCTGGCCTGCTGGGTCAAGGGGCCAAGCGGCCAGCACTTTGCGCGCGTCAAGGTGCCCACCTCGCTGCCCCGGCTCGTGCCGGTCGTGGAGGGCAGCCGCTTCGTCTGGCTGGAGGACGTCATCGCGGCCAACCTCGGCATCCTCTTCCCCGGCCACGAGATCGAACAGGCCTACAGCTTCCGGGTCATCCGCGACGCCGACATCGAGATCCAGGAGGATGAGGCGTCCGACCTGCTCGAAACCATCGAGCAGGGGCTGCGCCAGCGGCGTTTCGGGCCGGTCGTCTGCCTGGTCGTGGACGAGGCTATGCCCGCGGACATGGTCGCGCTGTTGGCGGAGAACATGGAGGTCGATCCGGGCGACATCTACCCGCTCCAGCCGCCGCTCGACATGTCCAGCCTGTGGGCGCTGATGGCCCTCAACCAGCCGGAGCTGAAGGACCCGCCCTTCGTGCCCTCGGTGCCGCCCCAACTGCGCGACATCAAGACGTCCGACGAACTGTTCGCCGCCATCCGCAAGGGCGACATTCTGCTGCACCATCCCTACGACTCCTTCAATCCGGTGCTCGACTTCGTCCAGGCCGCGGCCACCGACCCCGACGTGCTCGCCATCAAGCAGACGCTCTACCGGGTGGGCCGCAACGCGCCGGTCGTGCGCTCGCTGCTCGAGGCCCAGCGCAACGGCAAGCAGGTCGCGGTGCTGGTGGAGCTCAAGGCGCGCTTCGACGAGGAGAGCAATATCGGCTGGGCGCGCGCGCTGGAGGCGCAGGGGGTCCACGTGGTCTACGGGCTCGTGGGGCTCAAGACGCACAGCAAGGTCACGCTCGTCGTGCGCCGCGAGGCAGGGGGGCTGCGCCGCTATCTGCACCTGGCGACGGGCAACTACAACGCCGTCACCGCGGGCATCTACACCGATCTCGGCCTGCTGACGTGCGACCCGGAGATGGGCGCAGATGTGACCGAGATGTTCAACACGCTGACCGGCTACTCCACGCAGCAGTATTACCGCAGCCTGCTCGTCGCGCCGGGCAGCATGCGCGAGCAGTTGATGACCCTGATCGAACGGGAGACGGAGCACGCGCTGGAGGGCCGGCCCGCCCGCCTCATCTTCAAGATGAACTCCCTGGTGGACGAGCGGCTCATCCGCGCCATCTACCGCGCATCGCAGGCCGGGGTGGACGTGGATCTCATCGTGCGCGGCATCTGCTGTCTGCGGCCCGGCGTGCCCTGCGTCAGCGACAACATCCGCGTCATCAGCATCGTCGGGCGCTTCCTGGAGCACAGCCGCATCTACTACTTCGAGAACGGCGGCGCGCCGGAGGTCTATCTCGGCAGCGCGGACCTGATGCCCCGCAACCTCGACCGCCGGGTGGAGGTCATCTTCCCGGTCAGGGATCCGGCTATCCGCGGCTACATCCGCCATACCCTGCTCGAGGTCGAGCTGCACAACAACACCCGGGCGCGCGTGTTGCAGCCCGACGGCCGCTACCTCCGCCGCAAGCCGCGCGACGGCGAGCCCATCGTCGACAGCCAGGCCTGGCAGCTCGCGCACCCATGTCTCGGCGGACACGGCGCGCCGTTCGTGCCGCCGGACGACGCTTCATAGCCGGCGCCCTCGCGCCGAGGGGCGCTGAAGCCCTGCTCTGGCCGGTCTCCGACCGAGCCAGGAGGCGCTGAAGCGCCTACTACAAACGCGTCAATCGCGCGCCTGCCCGTCCAGCGCGGCGAGAAACGCCTCCCGCGTGACCGGCTTCTGCAGGAACGCGTTCGCGCCCAACCCCAGCGCCAGCGCCTGCTGCGGCAACACCGTGCAGATAATGACCGCGGTCCGGTCGGTCGCGGGGTGCTCGCGTAGCCGCGCCAGCAGCTCCCAGCCATCCAGATCCGGCATCATCACGTCCAGGACGATGATGTCCGGCTCCAGCTCCTCGGCCAGCCGCAGCGCCTCGGCCGGCGCGCGCGTGCCCGTCACCGCATAGCGCGTGCCCACCGCGTAGCGGGCAAAGAGCTGCAACGTATCCGCGTTGTCGTCCACGACCAACACGTGCACCGGCTCCAACACCGGCAGCGTCAGCCGGGCCCGGAACCCGTCCGCGCCGGCCTCCGCGGCCAACTGCCCGCCGACCACCGCCATGAGCTGCTGCGCGACCTCCAGGCTGGCCCGCTCCTCCGCGGACAGGGGGCCGGCCGCCTGCGCCGCGACGACCTCCACCGCCACCGTCTCGGCCAGCAGCTCGCCGGCCAGGTGGATGCTCCCACCCGCGGCGCGCGGGGCCGCGACGCCCAGCACGCTGAGCAGGGCGTGGCGCAGCGCGGTCTGCGGCACGGGCAGCGCGGCCAGCGCCGCGGCCTCCGCCGGCAGGCCGACCAGGCGCACGTTCCACTGGCGGGCCAGCGGCCGGGCCAGCTCCAGCACGGCGCGAAGCACGGCCTGGAGCTCGCCGGGCCGCTCCGGCGGCAGGTCTTCCAGCCAGGCCGGCGCATCCGCCGGCTCCGCCGCGGGCGCGGACAGCGGCTGGCCCGCGAGGTCGTGCGCCAGCCAGAGGTGCTGGGCCAGCGCCTCGAGGGCCGCGCGCTGCTCGCGGCGCAGTTGGCGGCCGCTGATGCCGAGCTGGTCGGCCACCACGTCCCGGTCGAAGCCCCGGATATAGCGATAAAACAGCGCATCGTAGATGCGCCAGCCGCGCGCCTGGGGCGGGTCGTCCGCGGCGGGCCTGAGCGCCTCGACCGCGTCCGTCAGGATGCGCTGGAGCGTCGCGGCCGCGTCGAAGTCGCCCGCGACGCCGAAGGCGGCCGCCAGCGGGCTGCGGCGCAGCTCGTCCGGATCGTAGAGATGGTTGAGCGCGCGGCGCACATCGCCCACGAAGGTGTCGAAGGATAGGGCCATCATGTTGCCTGTGTCCGCCCGCCATTTTACACGCCCGCGGCCATTGTCCCAAGCGGACGCAGCACGGCCACTTTTCGGCCACTTTTCGGCCACAATTTTGTCTCTGGCCGCGCTTTTCTGTTATACTTGTCCATATGACCTGTCGAGGACAGGGCCTGTCCTCTGATCCGGAGCGTGCAACGTCGGCACGTGGCTGGCGCACCCTCATGCCATTCCTGCCATCGTTGACACCGCGGCCGGCCGCCGACGCCAGACGGCTCTGATTCGAAATCGCGCTCGGTGCGCAGAGTGGAAAGCGAGGTTGTGCATGACAACCATCACCACCCCGGCCAGGACGAACCTGGCGGCTGCTGCCAAGCCGCGCAGCCTGCGCGGCGCATGGCGACAGATCCGTCAAGGCTGGCAGCTTTACCTCTTGTTGCTGCTGCCCGTCGTCTGGCTGCTCATCTTCATGTACTATCCCATGTACGGTGCGCAGATCGCGTTCCGCGACTTCCTGCCGGGCAAGTCGATCACCGGCAGCGAATGGATCGGGCTCGAGAACTTCACGCGCTTCTTCAACTCGCCGATGTTCATGCGCCTGATGAAGAACACGCTGTGGCTCTCGCTCTACTCGCTCGTCGTCGGGTTCCCCATCCCGATCCTGCTGGCGCTTAGCTTGAACCAGTTGCAGACCGGCTTCTTCAAGCGCACCGTCCAGATGGTGAGCTATGCGCCCTACTTCATCTCCACCGTGGTCATGGTCGGCCTGCTGCTGAACTTCCTCGACCTGCGCCGCGGCCCGGTCAACTTGTTCCTGATGCAACTGGGGCTGGACCCCATCCAGTTCATGGGCAGCGCCGAGCTGTTCCCCTCGGTGTACGTCTGGTCGGGCGTCTGGCAGAACACCGGCTTCGCCACCATCATCTATCTGGCCGCGCTGACGACCGTGGACCCGTCGCTGCACGAGGCCGCGGTCGTGGACGGCGCAAACCGCTTGCAGCGCATCTGGCACATCGACATCCCCAGCATCACGCCGGTCATCGTCACGCTGTTCATCCTCAACATGGGGCAGTTGCTCAACATCGGGTTCGAGAAGACCTACCTGATGCAGAACCAGCTCAACCTCGCCACGTCCGAGGTCATCAGCACCTACGTCTACAAGACCGGCCTGGCCGGCGGCATCGCCAACTTCTCGTACGCCGCGGCCATCGGCCTGTTCAACTCGGTCATCGGCCTGGTCCTGCTCGTCTCGGCCAACTGGGCCGCCAACCGGCTGACCAACAAGGGCCTGTTCTAGGCGCAGGGGCGTTCCGGCGCAACGTCCCTGCTATCCATGAGGCGCAACCATGACCATCGAGACTGAGAGCCACCATTCCATAAGCCGGATTCGCGAGACCGGCGTCGATCGGGCGTTCAACATCATCAACTATACGCTGCTCACGCTGTTCCTGCTCCTGATCCTCTATCCGTTGATCTACGTCGTGAGCGCATCGTTCAGCGACGGCGCGGCCGTCATCGCCGGCCGGGTGTGGCTCTGGCCCGTCAACCCGTCGCTGTACGCCTACGAGAAGGTCTTCTCCTACCCGCTCATCTGGACCGGGTACGGCAACTCGCTCTTCTACGCCGTGGTCGGGACGCTGGTGAACGTCACGATGACGCTCATCGCCGCGTACCCGCTGTCGCGGCGCGACCTGTGGGGCAAGAACGCCATCCTGGGCCTCTTCCTGTTCACCATGTTCTTCAACGGCGGCCTGATCCCCACCTACCTGCTCGTCCGCGACCTGGGGATGCGCAACACGCGCTGGGCGCTCATCATCCCGCAGGCGCTCTCGGTCTGGAACCTGCTGATCGCGATCACCTTCCTGCGCTCCTCGATCCCGCAAGAGCTCCTGGAGGCCTCGCAGCTCGACGGTTGCAGCGACTTCCAGTATTTCATCCGGGTGCTGCTGCCGCTGTCCACGCCGCTCATCGCGGTCCTGTCGCTCTTCTATGCCATCGGCCACTGGAACCAATTCTTCGCCGCGCTGCTCTATCTGACCAACAAGGATCTCTTCCCGCTCCAGATCATCCTGCGAAACATCCTGATCTCGAGCCAGATAGAGATGGATATGATCGTCGACATCAAATCGATGGCGGCCCGAGAGGCGCTGCGCGAGCTGCTCAAGTACGCGCTGATCGTCGTCGCATCCGTGCCCGTGCTCATCATCTACCCCTTCGTGCAGAAATACTTCGTCAAGGGCATCATGCTGGGCTCGATCAAAGGGTAAGCCTGTCGCGGCCGCACTGAAACGGCCCTGCGGCCGCGACGAAGCATACGCATCAACCGTGACTGGTCCATCTTTTCAAGGAGGAAAACCCATGTCCAAGCGTCGACTCTTTTTGCTGTTGAGCATCTTCGCCATCGTCGCGATGCTCGTATCGGCCTGTGGGCCTTCCGCGCCCGCAGCGCCGGCGGCCGCGCCTGAGGCGGCTGCCCCCGCGGCCGCGGAAGCGCCGGCCGCGGAAGCGCCGGCCCAGGAAGCTGCCCCATCGGCCAGCGCAGCGAACGTGAACCCGGCCGGCGTATTCCCCGTCGCCAAAGAAAAGATCGACATGACCGCGTTCATCTGCCCGAACACCGCGGTGAGCGACTACGAAGATAACGAGTTCACCAAGTGGCTGGAGGAGCAGACCAACATCCACCTAATCATGAACCTGCCGCCTGCGCCCGAGGCGCAGAACGCGCTGAACCTGATGCTGGCGAGCGATGACCTGCCGGAGGTCATCATCGGCTGCGGCATCCGCCTGGACCAGATGCAGATCCTGGCCGAACAGGGCATCGCGCTGCCGCTCAATGACTATATCAAAGAGTACGGCGTCGAGACCAAGAAGATGTTCGAGACCAACCCGGCCATCGAGGGCTTGATCACCCTGCTGGACGGCAAGATCTACGGCATGCCCCACTACAACGACTGCTACCACTGCTCGATGTCGCAGAAGATGTGGGTGTACCAGCCGTGGCTCGATAAGCTCGGCCTGAAGATTCCGACCACGACCGATGAGTTCGAGCAGATGCTCATCGCGTTCAAAACCCAGGACCCGAACGGCAACGGCAAGGCGGACGAGATCCCCCTGTCGGGCACGAAGCTGGCGAACGGCGGCTGGCGCTCCCCGATCGACCACTTCCTGATGAACTCCTTCGTCTACAACGACTATGTCACCCCCAACGGCGCGCGCCAGTTGATCCTGGAGGACGGCACGGTCAAGGCGGCCTTCGTCGAGCCGGGCTACCAGGAGGGCCTGAAGTATCTGGCGCGGCTCTACTCCGAGGGGCTGATCGACCCGCAGGCGTTCACCAACGACAGCGCGCAGATCCGGCAGCTCGGCGAGGCCGAGACGCCGATCCTGGGCGCGGTCAGCGCGGGCTGGTACGGGGTCTTCACGCAGAACGGCGGCCCCAGCGGCCGTTGGAAGGAATACACGCCCATCGCCCCGCTCAAGGGGCCGAGCGGCATGCAGCAGACCCCGCGCACGGTCTATCAGCCGACCGGCGGCCATGCCAACTTCGTCATCACCAAGGTTGCCAAGAACCCCGAGGCGGCCTTCCGCATGCTCGACCTGATGTACAGCTTCGATGCGACGACCCGCTCGGTCTTCGGCGTCGAGGGCGAGGACTGGATCCGCTCGCCGGAAGGCACCGAGTCCATCGCTCACGGCAAGGCCCTCTACACCGTTCTGCAGACCTGGGAAGGCGATCCGCACAACCGCAACTGGATGCAGACCGCGCCGACCTTCCGCACGAACGAGTACCGCAATGCGCAGGCCTTCAACCCCGACGACCCGCTCGAGCGCTGGCTGTACGACTGGACCAAGGACCTGATGGAGCCGTACGCCACCTCCGATAAGGCCGTGCCTCCGCTCGTCTTCACCGTGGAGCAGTCCAGGCAGTTCGGCGAGCTCAGCACGACGGTGTACAACGCGGTGGACGAGTGGTTCGCCAACTTCGTCACCGGCAAGGCCGACGTGGAGAAGGACTGGGACGCCTATGTCAAGAACCTGAACGACTCCGGGCTGACCGCCTTCCTGAAGATCTACCAGGACGCGTACGACGCGAAGTACAAGAAGTAGAACCCGGATGCGGGGCGTATCTGAGGGTGCGCCCCGCGCCCGCGGGCTGCCTGCGGCGCCGGCTCTGACGGCCGGTCGCGGGCAGCCCGTTTTATTTAATCTCCGCCGTGCGCTAGAATATCCCCAGCATCCATCCGGCGGAGGCCCTTATGTGGCAGGTGACACGGTCCGGGCCGCGCTCGCAGCTTGCCTCTGCGGACACGGCCGCCGACCTCATGCAGTCCACGGCGCGCAACATCCTGATCCTCAGCAGCACGTTCCTCCTCGCCATCGCCATCGTGCTGTCGGGCAACAGCGAGAGCCGCGTGATGATGCGCATGTTCGCGTCCATGCTCATCCTCGCCGCGAGCAGCCTGGCCGCATACCGGCTCCTGGCCCGCCGCTACGCGCTGGCGCAACTGGTCTGGCAGAGCGGGCTGGCCGTCGCGCTGACGCTGGCCATGCGCCTGCTCGACCAGCCGTATGTGGCCTTGACGTTCGCGCTGCTGCCGCTGGTCGCAATGGTCACGGTGGGCTGGGCCGGCGCGCTGCTGAGCGAGGCGGCCGTGCTCGCGGCCGCGTGGTGGGCGGCCTCCCCCGCGTTCGGCCTGCCGCTGCCGCCCGCGCTGGCCCTCGCCATCCCCATCGCGGGCGCATTCGCCGGCCTATTGGGCCGCGCGGTCGTCGGACCGCTGCTCGCCGTGACCGAATGGTCCCTCTCCGGCTTCGAGCAGGCCAACCGCCACCTGGAGGAGGCGCGCGAGCAGCGGCTGGAGCTGATAATGGCGCGTGAAGACCTGCTCAAGGCCAACCGCGAGCTGGCCCGGCTGTCGGATCGGCTGAAGGCCCTCCAGCGCATCGCCGAGGAGGCGCGGCAGGCCAAGGCGGAGTTCGTCGCCAACGTCAGCCACGAGCTGCGCACGCCGCTCAACATGATCATCGGCTTCACCGACATCATCGCGCGGTCGCCCCAGGTCTACGGCGGCCGGCTGCCCGCGTCGCTGCTGACCGATATCGCGGCCGTGCGGCGCAACAGCCAGCACCTCGCGGACCTGGTCAACGACGTGCTCGATCTGAGCCAGGTCGAGGCGGGCCGCATGGCGCTCAACCGCGAGTGGACCGCGCTGGCGGACGTCATCGAGGCCGCGATGGCCGCGGTGAGGGCGCTCTTCGACTCCAAGGGCCTCTATCTGCGCGCCGCCGTGGAGCCGCACCTGCCGCAGGTCTTCTGCGATGAGACGCGCATCCGCGAGGTGCTCATCAATCTGTTGAGCAACGCGGGCCGGTTCACCGAGCGCGGCGGGGTCGATATCAGGTGCGAGCGCACGGGCAACGAGATCATCATCAGCGCCGCGGACACCGGCCCCGGCATCGCCGTGAAGGATCAGGCGCGCATCTTTGCGCCGTTCCAGCAGGTGGACAGCACGACGCGGCGGCGCTACGGCGGCAGCGGGCTGGGTCTCACCATCAGCAAGCAGTTCGTGGAGATGCACGGGGGCCGCATGTGGCTGGAAAGCCCGCTCGAACCTGCGGGCGGTGGCGCCAACGGCACGGGTACGCGCATCAGCTTTGCGCTGCCGGTGGAGCTGCCCCTGTCCGACGAGGCCGTCGCGGGGGTGCGCCGCGCGCTCACGCCGGACGACGAGATGGGC
This sequence comes from Chloroflexi bacterium ADurb.Bin325, assembly GCA_002068935.1. Classification (GTDB taxonomy): domain Bacteria; phylum Chloroflexota; class Anaerolineae; order CG2-30-64-16; family CG2-30-64-16; genus MWBF01. The sequence continues at coordinate 8,589 of MWBF01000001.1, read as the reverse complement.
TTCCTGGCGCGTACGCGGCCCGCGCGGCTGCCGCCCTCCAGGCTGACGCCGCGGCTGGTCGTGCTGGAGAAGGAGGAGACGCTCCAGCGCCTGCTGACGCGCTATCTGCCCGACGTGGAGTGCACCGTCGTGCGCACCATCGAGGCCGCCGTCGAGGAGCTGAGCCGCTCCCCCGCGCAGGCGCTCGTCGTCAACGCCTCACCCCTCGAGGCCGTCCCGCCGAGCGCGCTGACCGCGCTGCCCTACGGCACGCCCGCGGTAAGCTGTTGGGTCCCCGGCGAGGACGAGGCCGCGCGGCGGCTGGGCGTGGTGCGCTATCTCGTCAAGCCGCTGGCGTCCGCCCGCCTGCTGAGCGAGCTGGCCGCGCTGGGCGACGACATCAAGACCGTGTTGATCGTGGACGATGAGCCGGACGAGCTGCACCTGTTTGCGCGGATGCTGGAGGCCGATGCGCGCGGCTATCGCATCCTACAGGTGACGAACGGCCAGCGCGCGCTCGCGATGCTGCGCAGCCGCCAGCCCGACGTGATGCTGCTCGACCTGGTCATGGCCGGGGTGGATGGCTTCCAGGTGTTGGAGGAGAAGGGCCGCGATCCGCTGATCCGCGACATCCCGGTGATCGTCATCTCGTCGCGCGACCCGACGGGCGACCCGGTCATCAGCAACATGCTGACCGTGACGCACGGGCTGGGCTTCTCGGTGCGCAACCTGCTTGCCACCATCCAGGCCATCAGCACGATCCTCGTGCCGTCCGCGCAGACGGGCGAGGAAACAGGGCGCTGAAAGCCCCCTGGCGACTGAAGTCACGGCCGCCATTGCCAGGCGCCTGTGCAGACTGAAAGCCTATCCGAAAGCCCGGAAGGGGCGTCAGTATCTCCCGTACGTACGCGCGGTCTCGACCATCGCGTGAAGGTTGGCGTCCGGCGTGTCGCGGCCGCACTGGTCGCCCGTCGAGAGGATGAAGCGCCCGCCCGCGGCGGCCGCGTCGATCGCGCGGCGGCTGGCCGCGACCACATCGTCCGCCGTGCCGTGCAGCATGGTGCGGGTCGTGTGCAGGTTGCCCTTCAGCACGATCCGGTCTCCGAACCGCCGCTTGAGCTCCGCCAGGTCGCAGTCGCCCATCGGCGGCTCCTCCAGCGGGTCGATGACCGTCAGCTTGGTCTCCTCCACCGCCATCTGCACCAGCCGCGCCTCCGGCCCGCACGAATGCACATGCGTGGGCAGGCCCAGATCGTAGGCCAGCTCGGTCGTCCGCACCAGGACGGGCAGCGACAGCTCGCGGAAGATGCGCGGGGACTGGAACACCAGCGAGCCGGAGCCGCCGCAGAAGATGAAGTCCGGCCTCTCGTCCAGCGCGGCGATCATCTCCATGCGCCGCTCCACCTTGCGGATCATCTCGTCGCGGCGGCGATGCCACTTCGCGGGGTTGTCGTGATACTCGTAGATCTCCTCGGGCCGGCCCAGCATCGCGGTCGTGCCGCCGCTCCACATGCCGATGACGCCGTGGTCGCCCAGCTCCTGCTTGACTAGCTTCCAGAGCGCCAGCCCGGTCGGCCACGGCTTCACGCCGGTGATCTCTTCCCACGCCCTCGGCTCCGGCCCCAGCCCGACCTGTTCGGGCCGGACGTGGGTGGCCGGCGGGTTGTCCGCCGTATGAACCGTCACGAAGCGGCTCCACTCGCCGGTGGCCGGGCGGTAGTCCTGCGTGACGAAGCTGCCGTCCGCGCGGCGCAGCACGATCTTCCGCTCCCAGGCCGGGCCCTCATCGCCGAACAGGTCGCCGAAGTCGTACAGCTCCCAGCCGCCGTCGAGGTCGAAGCGCTTGATCGCATCGATGTGCGCCTTCCACAGCGGCGGGTCCTTGTAGACGTAGATGTCCCAGAACGGCTTGCCCGTCAGCCGACAGGGGACCATGTTGGAGATGTCGGGGCAGACCGGCACGCAGTCGGGCGTCTCGCCCCGCTTTACCACATGGACATTCGGCTGCACCTTGGCGGCGCTCTCCAGGGCGGCGAGCAGGGTGTTGGTGCCGCGTTTGGGAACGACGAGCAGGTGTTCGCCGGTGGGGGGGGTGATGCCGCGCACCAGATCGCGGTTCAATTCGCGCAGGGTGCCTTCAGGCCATCCGGCGGCCTTTTCCAGGGACGCCAGGTTGTAGCTGCCCTCGACGGGCACGAATTCCGCTTCTTCGGCATCGCCGGTGGGGGCGGTGAATCCGTACTTCTCGGGGTTCTTGGCGACGATGATGGACGCAAGGAACTTTGCATAGAATTTCTGGGACTCGCGGGCCATGCGGTCGCATCCGGGGGACGTTTCGAGGAGTTTCCAGAGGTCGCGTTCGCCGCCGTTCATGGCGATGACCCGTTCGACCCCGTGCTCGCCCATGTTGTAGGCGGTAATGGCCAGGGGCCAATCGCCTTCAAAGAAGTCGCGGAGTTCGGCCAGGTAGGCGATGGCGGCGTTGGTTTCCTTCCGCCAGTTGTAGCGTTCGTCGACATACGAATCGATACGCAGGTTGTAACGGCGCCCGGTGGCGGGCATGAACTGCCACATGCCGGCGGCGCCGGCGTGCGAGACGACGGTGGGATGGAACTGGCTCTCCACCATGGCCAGCCAGACGAGGTCTTCGGGCAGCCCGGCCAGCGCCAGTTCACGGCGCAGTTGCGGCCCATACTTTACGCTTCGGTTCAGGCCGTACTGGAAGTTTTTCGCATAGACCTGCTGGATCTCCTCGATCTCGGCCAGGACGCGCTCGGGCAGGGGGAACGGAATCTCGATGCCGCCGCCGAGCCCGGCTTCGGCCATCTCCTCGGGCGTGAGCCGTTCGAGGTGGCCCTCGTTGTCCATCAGCCCGGCTTCCTCGGTGGTCTGGGCGAGAATGCGTTCGAACTCGGGACGGAGATTGTAGAAGATCGTGGGATCGAGTTCGGCTTCCTGGAGGAGCTGCAGCATCTTGCCGTAATGGCGCATGGCGGATTTCTCGTCGCCGTTCTCCTGGGCCTCATTGGCTTTTCGGAAGGCGTCGCCGGCCGCCCGGAGGAGGTCCGTGGCGCGTTGCGCGGGCGGCGTGGGAAGCTCCTGCCGGCCCACGCGGCCGTGCGGGACCGGCTAGAAGGTCTCGACGTCGCGTCTGGACGTGCCGGTCGTGGTGCATCCAAGAACGGCGACAAGCGGGAAAAGCACAAGTGCGAACGCCAGGCGAAATGACAGTTTTTTCACGGATATATCCCCAAAAAGGTCGTACCCTGCCTCAGTCACTGCAAGGGAAACAGGCTCCCCAGCCCATAGTGTAGATAACAATGCTTAGTGTGTCAAGATATTGTATACCCCAACAGGGTGTGTATAACGGGGAAATATGCGAAATCCAGGCTATTTGGGCGCCGGGATGCGCCAGATGTTTGAAACCAGCAGGTTCATTTCACGGGTGTAGTAGATGTTGCCGTCCGGCGTCCAGCAGGGCTGGCGCTCATCGGCGGCGTCGGACGTGAGTTGCCTGAGGTTGCGGCCGTCCGCGTCCATGACGTAGAGATCGAAATTGCCGGTCCGGTTCGAGGCGAAGAGGATGCTCTTTCCGTCCGGCGAGAAGCAGGGATTCTCGTCGTCCTTCTCACTGGTGGTAAGTTGAATGAGCGGGCCGCCGGCCGCGCCCGTGAGCCAGATGTCCTTGTTCTTGGTGCGGCGGGAGACGAAGACGATGTGCTGGCCGTCGGGCGAGAAGCGGGGCTCGTCGCCGTCGTCAATGAGGACGCGTGCGGACGCGCCGGGCGCCGCGGTCAGGATGATGGCCATTTTCTTGCGCACCATGTTGCGTTTTTCAGCGCGGGCGTACAGCAGTTCCGTACCGCCGGGGCGGTAGGAGGCGTATTCCTCGAGGCTCTCGGACGTGGTGAGCTGCAGGTTGCCCGCCGACCCGTCCACGGCGGTCTCGTAGATATCGCCCTTGCCGGTCTGGTTCGAGGTGAAGAGGAGCTTCTGGCTGTCCGCCGAGAAGAAGGGATAGCGTTCATCTTTGGCGCCCCGGGAAAGTTGAAGGAACGCGCGATCCTTGAAGTTGTAGATCCAGATGTCGTAATTGCCGGTACGGTTGCTGGCAAAGGCCAGGCACGCGCCGTCCGGAGAAATCATGGGATCGGTATCGCGGTGATTGCCTTCCGTGAACTGCACGGGCGCATCCTGAGCGACGACAGGCATGCACAGAACGGCAGCGGCCGTCGACACAACAACGAATGAGATGGCCAATGTTCTCATAGCGGAACGCCTCCCCAAACCCCTCTGTCCCGAAGTTCTCGCGGCCCTTGGCGACTGAAATCAGGCTAACAGGGCGACGGTTTGGAGTCAAGCAGGGAATGGTGCCAGGACAATCGTACTGAATGCGCCCCGCACAAATGGTCTTCGTGTGACGGGCCGTTTGTGACCCCAGTCCCCTGTCTCCCGCGAAAGCAAGGGCCCAGAGGCCTGCTGGATTCCTGCTTGCGCAGGAAAGATTTTGAAAAACGCCGTTTCCTCGTGCGCCGACAGGCCTGCTGGATTCCTGTGTGACCCTCGCCTCCGTCACCCCTGCGCAAGCAGGGGTCCAGATCTTGTCCGGCTGCACCACACCGCACGCGGCATCCGCCTGCAGGCCTACTGGATTCCTGCTTGCGAAAGACGTTGAAAAACACCGTTTCCTGCAAACACCTGCATTTTCTTTTGGCGAATCCGCTGACTTGGGGCAGATAGAGAACAGCTGTCCTTCCGGCGAGCTGATTGTTTCCGTCTGGTTTTAGTGCGAATGCCCCGGACGATTCCGCCGGCGGGCTCACGGCGCCTTCGTCTGGGCGTCGGCGAGCGCCTGCTGGATGGCCGTGCTCAGGTCGGTGTCGACGAAGGGTTTTTCCAGATACCCGTTGAACCCGGCCTCGCGGGCCCGGCGCTCGTCCATCCGTTCGCTGTATCCCGTGCACAGGATGATGGGAATGTCCGGCCGGACCGCCCGCATGCGCTCCGCCAGCATCTCCCCCGTCATGTCGGGCATGGTCTGGTCCGTGATGACTACATCGAAATCCTGGGGCGCCGCTTCGAAACGCTGGAGCGCGTCGAGGCTCTTCGTGCAGGACACCACGCGGTAGCCGCTGCGTTCGAAGGCCATGCGCGCCAGCAGGGCCAGGGACTCCTCGTCGTCCACGAACAGGATGCGCTCGCCCCGGGCGCGGCGGACGAGGCCGGCGCCCTCGGGCAACGCGGCATCTTCCTCGCGCCGGTACAAGGGGATATAGACCTCGAAGGTCGACCCTTCGCCCAGCGTGCTCGTGACGGTCAGGATCCCCTGATGGCCGCGCACGATGCCGTGCACGATGGCCAGCCCCATCCCCGTGCCTTCTCCGGGCGGTTTGGTCGTGAAATAGGGTTCAAAGATACGTTCAAGGGTGGCCTTGCTCATGCCTTTGCCCGTGTCGGACACCGACAGGCACGCGTAATTTCCGGGGACGAGGCCGGGCGCCGGCTCGGGTTCGCCGGGCGCGATGTCGACCCTGCGGTAGGTGACGCTGAGCACCCCGCCGTGTTCGCGCATGGCGTGGTAGGCATTGGTGCAGAGATTGATCATGACCTGGTGCAACTGGGTCGGGTCGGCCATGATCCGGCCGCATTCGGGATCGATCTCCTGCTGAATCGCGATGGTCGCGGGCAGGGTTCCGCGCAGGAGCTTCAAGGCCTCCTTCAAGACGGGCTGAATCTGCACCGGCTGGCGTTCCTGTTCGCTCTGGCGGCTGAAGGTGAGGATCTGGTGGACCAGTTCCGCCGCGCGGCGGCCCGCCTTGCGTACTTCCTCAATGCATTTGCGCGTAACGGTCGGCTCGGGCATGTCTTCCAGGGCGAGTTCGGCGAACCCGATGATGGCGCCGAGGATGTTGTTGAAGTCGTGGGCGATTCCCCCCGCCAGCGTGCCGATCGCCTCCATTTTCTGCGCCTGGCGGAGTTGCGCCGCGAGTTCCATCTCCTGCGTGAGATCGCGCGAAATCGACACGAAATGCTCCACCTCGCCCGCCGGGCTCAGCACCGGCGAAATCGTGACTTCCTTCTCGTACAGCGAGCCGTTCTTGCGTTTGTTGGTCAGGCGGCCGCGCCATGTCTCTCCGCGAAGCAGCGCCTCCCACAGTTGCGCGTAGAACGCCGCGCCGTGGCGTCCGCTCTTGAGTATCCGGGGCGTTTTGCCGATGGCTTCCGCGGGCGCGTATCCCGACAGGCGCTCAAAGGCCGGGTTGGCATACTCGATCACGCCTTCGGGCGTGGTGATGAAAATGCTCTCGCCGGCGTACTCGATCGCCGTGGCCAGCAGCCGGTTTTCGTCTTCCGCCCGCTTGTGGGGCGAGATGTCCTCATAGACAAACACCAGCTCATCCGTCGAGAGCTTGTACACGAAACACTCGAACCAGCGTTCGCCGCGCGTAGACGACCTCGACGAGAAGTAGCGGCGCGCGGATTTGCCGGAATGCCATACTTCGCGGCACGCGTCGAGCAGCGGCGCGCCGACGCCCGTGAAATCGACCTCGGTGATGCTGCGCCCGAGGATGTCCTCGCGAAACCGGCCTTCGATGCGTTCCCCGGCGGCGTTGAGGTCTTCAAGAATGAAGTCGCGGCCGTCTTCAACCGCCTCGAACACGGCCACGCCGCTGTTGATGTTGTTGAACAGGTCCCGGTACCGTTCTTCGCCCAGGCGGATGGCGCGGATGGCGCGGTCGCGCTCGGCCACGGCCTCGCGGGCCGCGCGTTCGTGCCGCCGGACGCGCACGTAGGCGATGCCCAGTCCGAGCGCCACCACCAGCAGGGCGGCCGAGGTGGCTGTGAGGGCGGCGGGAAGCGACAGCGGCTCGCTGGCGGCAGCCGGCGCCTCACCGGCGGCGCCGAGCACGGTAAGCGCCGCGGCCGAGAGGCTCGCACAGAGCGGTCCGTTACGCAGGGTGGGCCCCCTTCTAACCCGTTGTGCCTCGGGAGTGTCCACCAGCAGCGCCCGAACCCGGGCCGCGGTCTCCCCCTTCGGCAGAGAGCGGTGCGTTCCCCATCACACGTCCGGCGACCGGATATCCCCCGCCCGAGCCCCGCCGTGAGGCTCATGCGCCAAACATGATAGCATAACCCCCGGGCTGACGCCCCATGGGATGAGAGTCGTTTCTCAGACAACAGACACGGGAAGGGGAATCTGATGTTCATTGACATTCACGTGCATGCGTCGCCGCGGCGGCACCCGGAGATCACGCGCGCGAACGGGTCGCACTATCCCGACGCGGAAACGCTGATCCAGATGATGGACAACGCGCACATCGACAAAGCCTGCATTATGGCGGGGGTCAGCCCCGAATGCCGGTACACCGTGGTGACGGTCGAAGACGTTGTGGGGCTCTGCGCGCAGTACCCCGACCGGTTGATTCCGTTCTGCAACCTCGATCCGCGGTACCTGACGAACGACGCGAGCGCGGATTTCTCGAATCTGCTGGGCGCGTTCAAGGACATGGGGTGCAAGGGCGTGGGGGAATGCACGTTCAACCTCCCGTTCGACGATCCCCGGTGCCTGAACCTGTTCGAGGCGGTCGAGGACGCGGGCCTGCCGCTTACCTTTCATATCGGCCCCGAGATCGGGGGGTGCTACGGGATCTTCGACGACCCCGGCCTCCCCCGGCTCGAAAACGTCCTGAAGACCTTCCCCGGCTTGATGTTTCTGGGACATTCCCAGGCGTTCTGGGCGGAAATCGGCGCCAATGTGGTCGAGGACGGCCGGCGCCTCCCCTATCCGAAAGGGCCGGTGGAGCCGGGCCGGGTGGTCGAACTGATGCGCGCGTACCCGAACCTCCTCGGCGATTTATCGGCGGGCAGCGGCTACAACGCCATCAGCCGCGACCCGGAATTCGGCTGCGCGTTCCTCGAGGAATTCCAGGACCGCCTGTTCTGGGGCACCGATATCGCCAACGACCCCCAGGATCTGCCCATTGTCGCCTGGTTCGATAAGCTCAAAACGGAACGCCTGATCTCGGAGGATGCCTTCGAGAAGATCACGTGGAAAAACGCCAATCGCCTGCTGGGGCTGGGTCTGGCATGAAGACGCGACAGGAGAGGAACGCGGATATGCGACATCGCCGCGGATGCTGGGGTTGGTGGAGAGCCGGAGCCGCGCTGCTGGTGCTGGCGGCCGGCTGGATGCCGGTTGGTCACGCGGCCGACGCGGCGCCGGGCCCGGAAACGGCGGACGCGCGGGTGGAACGCACCGTGCCGCAACCCCTGCCCGGGCATCCCGGAAACGTCTTTCTCGCGGGAGAGGCCGTGGTGGTTTCGGCGCCTCCGGACACGGCATGGACCCGTTTTCGCGTGCTGGATGAGGCCGGCGAGGCGCTGGGCCAGGGCGCGCGGGAGGGCGACGGCGGCCGGGTGTCCCCTGGCGTTCTCCCGGTCGGGTGGTACCGTATTGAATTCCTGGACGCAGACGGCGGGATCGCGGCCTGGACCACCGCGGCCGTGCTCGCCCCCCTGGCCGCGCCGACCCCGCCGGATTCGCCGGTCTGCATTGACACGGCCATGGCGTGGTTTGCCCGGAACAACGCCGGCAAACAGCGCGCGTTC